>URPT01000114.1 GCA_900549845.1 uncultured Veillonella sp.
CCTAAATACTGCTACCAATGCATAGTACATAGCTTGAATTGGTAATCCTGCTGCTACAATGGTTGTATATACAGATGTATCACTCATCGTTTCTGGCGGAATACCAAGCCACGTAAAGATCCATTTATGACAGGTGATAAAGAATACGGCCGCTATAGACGAGAAGAAAAAGTTCAGCACCAAGCTAACCGTACACACCTCTGATAACTTCGACTGATTACGGGCCCCTAAATATTGAGCTATCAAAATCGTCGTAGCTGTACTCATAACAATAATGAGCATAATAAAGATATTTAGAATTTGATTGGCATTAGCCACAGCTGCTACCGCTTGAGGAGAGTAGTGACTCATCATCACTTGGTCTATATTACCTACTAACAGCTGTAGGAACACTTCGATAAATATAGGCCAGCTCAAGGTCCAAATAGACAAGCTAATCCCTTTTTCATAAGACTTCATAGTATCCCCTTATATACTAATGTCAGATTTCATAGTATGCCCTTTATACACTAACACCCAATTGCCTATCCCTTAAAAGAAAACGCCCTTAGATTTTTCTTTAGTTTCTTGATCCGCGATAAATGGAATTCTTGTAGTTCTACCTTCTTTTGCAGCTACAATCTTTTTAAATGGGAATTCAAAGATTTCTCTATTCCAAGTATTTACCGCATCATTGTATAACGTTCTAGCTGCAGTAATTTCTTTTTGCAAATAAGAGTTTTGTTGCATTGCATCACGAATTGTATCTTGGCTTTGTAATTCAGGATAATTTTCTATAGCTACGTTGAGGGCTCTTGTAGCCTTGTTAAGTTGTGCATTCACATCACTTCTAGATTCTTCAGAAAAATTACCACTTCTATACTTAGCAATGTCTACAAGGATATCCTTATCAACTTCAATAGATTTTTCCACAAGTTTAGCCGCATTAGAAAGAATCACAACACGTTGCTCCATATAGTTATCAATTTCGGATGCAGCATTTTGAATTCTTTGTTCCATCATATTAAACTCTGAGCTAATTTGTTTTAATCGCCACCATGGATAAATCAATACAATGGCACCAATAATAGATACTATATACTTGTCTATAACTATGCCTAAAACGATACCGATAACACCTACTGCCATAAGGATCGTTGGAAGAAGTTTTTCAAAGCCACTAGTTTCAACAGGGATTACCTTAGCGATAACATGCACATCTCTGCCTTCAGACATAATTTCCGGATTCATTTCGTCGAGTTGGTTAGCCATTTTGGGTACCTCCAAATTCTTTGTAAATAGTATTTAATAAATCGTCGAGAGACTGATTTTGTCGATATAGTTTACCTGCCATAAAGTGATCGTATGCAAAAGACCTATCTCTATTATTTTCAGATTTTTGATACTGATCTAGACCTTTAATATGCTCAAAATCCTCTCCAGCAGATTTAATTTCTGAAACCTCTATAAATTCGTGTTTTGTAACAGGAACATACTCGTCCCAGCGGACTGGAACATAATAGGTTCTACCATTACCAGCTCGTACAGGTACTTGATCTACGTGTTCGATGGCCCTATAAGAATAGGCATCTACTTTAATTACCTCAGAGTCACCTTCATTTTTATGGTGGCTAGTCTTAAGAATTGTTTTTACATTATTCCGCTGAGCCGCATCAGGAGGAACAAATAAATTAAGTCCCATTTTATTTGCTAGCATTTCTGTAATGTAATCATTATATTTGAAATTATAAGACTTGCCATAAATATAATCATTAGAAGCCATTTGTTGATACACAGGAATCGCTAAAATTGGTAGGAATGAAAAATACATGTGATCAAAGTAACTGCAGTTGTAATTAATGAACTTCTCTTTAATCTTTTGGAATGAAAAATCATAATACTGAGATGGTGATGTATCAAAGTCCCAATTTTGAGAATTGTCAGCTTTAATCTCATTAATTTTACACTCTTTATTAAATATAAAATCATCTCCATATGGAGAGTTTTCAAAAATATCCTTATAGTTGTTTTGTGCTAATGGCGTAAATAGTACGCGGAACTCAACCTCATTGTTGCGATCTAATGCATTAAATTGTGCATCGAACTCTTCATTGGCTAAAGCTTGGAAGCTTCCGCCATTCTCCAATGAATCCTGACTCTTCTGTCTAAGACTAGCAATACCTTTTGCTATCTTACTCTTAGCGCTACCGAAATTAAAGAATCCTTTTTCCGGTGGCTTCCTATGGAATGTTAGGTTAGGTGCTGCATGATTACCATACACTAAAGATACTCTATTGGCATAATACGGACCTGGTTGTCTTATAACGGCCCGTAATGTTTCGTTAACATCACGAGTTTTTAGATTCCCATTAGAATCAACATACTCTTCTGTATACGTAACATTTAAGGTGCCTTCATACGTATAATCATCCATCCAGTGGATTATGCGCTTCAGAAAAACAAAGGGGTTTCCTAAAATATCACCAGAAGCAATATCTAAGGTGGAATGATTTACATCACCTTTTTCTAAGAATCCATAATCTTTAACGAGCTGTTCATATCGTTCAATATTAAAGTTAGAATCCATATGAATAAAAGGAATCGCCTTTTTTATAAGTTCTACAGTCATTTCACTATGAAATAGATCGTTTAAAGGGGCCATCATCTCATAGCCTTCTTGACGCATTTTAGCTAATGTAGCATCTAAATCATTAAGTTTTTCTTCAAGGCTCTTACTATTAGGCTTAATCCAATATAGGTAAAGCCCTACACATAGAACTAATATAAGTATAGAAACAATAACCGCTACAATATCAATATGATCTTGTGAAAACTGATAAATACCATAAATAATGGCACCTATACCAATAACAATATCAACCTTTTTAATAAGGCCAAATCGTTTATAGGATGTGTTTGATTGATCGCGATTTTCTGATACCTCAGTATACTTATCTATTAATACTTTGTTGTTATCTATATCAATCTTTGATTGATCTACTAATTGTTGAAAGTATTCTTCGGTTACGTGTTGAAACGCGTCCTTTAACTCTTCCCGATAATACTTAAGTGGCTCTAGTAATGCTTCATTATATTCATTCGACACGTTACTCATTCCATCTCCTTAATGAATCGCATAGCAAATGATACTTCTATACGTTTCCATTATGCCTTATATTCTGAAATAATAGCCTCTTATATTTATAAGCGTTCAAATTTTACTTAATTATAAATATCCTAAATTATAAATTAGTATATCAATTAAGAAAACCTCCGTAAAGTAATAATACGATTCATACCACTATAAAATAACCATATAATTCATAACACTATAAAATAACCATATCATTCATAACACTCTGAAGTAATCATACGATTCATAATGTGATAATGTAAAACCCCTCTTTACTGTTCATCCAGTAAAGAGGGGTTCAGATTATACATAATTCAATTTAGATAAGATTATTTAAATTGATTGCAAAGGCTATCGAATAGCGCTTGATCTGGTTTTACAACATCTTCAGTTAATGGACGAGGATGTGGGCCACCATTTGCTGCCGCCATAGCTTTTTCGAAGGAAGGTTTAGTAGTATCTTGATAGATAACACCTGTTACCAAGCCATCAGTTTCACCCAATGTTTTAAGTGCTGCTGCACGATCTGTTGGGTCATAACCTTCTGGCAATTCTACCAAATGTTCTTTGAACCAGTCATAGCTGTTGTGTTTATTGTATGTAACACATGGGCTGAATACGTTGATGAAGGAGAAACCTTCATGATCCATTGCCTTTTGAATCAACTCTACAAGTTGTGCACGATTAATCATGTAACCTTGTGCTACGAATGTAGCACCTGCAGCAATTGCAGTTTCACAAACGGACAATGGAGATTCGAAAGCCCCACGAGGAGTTGTTTTTGTAACAAAACCGATATCGGAACGAGGGGATGCTTGACCTTTAGTCAAACCATATACATGGTTATCCATTACGACGTATGTCATATTTACATTACGTTTGAAAGCATGGATAGTGTGACCCATACCGATAGCGAACGCATCACCATCACCAGAGCAAGCGATAACTTCTAAGTCTTGGTTAGCAAGTTTAACGCCTTGTGCGTAAGGAAGCGCACGACCATGAGTTGTATGAGCACCGTATGCGTAGAAATAACCACCGATACGGCTAGAGCAACCGATACCGGAAATTACTGCTAATTTTTCTGGTGGAATATTTTTCGCTACTACAGCGTCAGTAATCGCTGCTTGAACCCCATAATGGCCACAGCCTGGACACCAGTTAGGACGAATATCGTTTCTGTAATCTTTAGCTGTTGTCATATTATAGGACCTCCTTAATCGCATTTTTCACATAACTTTTTGTGAATGGATTACCATCGTATTTCAAGCAGCTGGAAATTTTAGATTTCTTATGCATGTTGATTTTAAATAAGTTAGTCAATTGACCTGTTGCATTGTGCTCAACGATAACTACTTTTTTCGCAGCATCCATGAATGGTTGTAATTGTTTTGCTGGGAATGGTTTAATCAAGCGCAATTGTAAGTGGTTAACTTTAACGCCTTCTTGATCGAATTCAGCAACTGCTTCTTCGATAGCGCCACGGCTAGAAGCCATACCTACAACGAGTACATCTGCTTCGTCGTATTTAGCGTTATTCAAGAATGGTTCATAGTTGTCAGCTACAGTTTCCAATTTGCGGAAACGTTTATCAGTTTGCGCTACGTGCATTGTAGGCGCTTCTGCTGGTTTACCTTCTTCATTATGTTCTAAACCAGTGGAAAGGAATAGACCATTTTTCATACCAGGAATTGTACGAGGAGAAATACCATCTTCAGTCAATTCAAAGCGTTTGAAGTAGTTAGGTTGTTCCAATGCAGGAAGGTCAGCTTCTTTCATCATTTTACCGCGGTTAATAGGTACACGGTTCAAATCGAAGGAAGGAACGGATTGTTTATTCAAACCTTGTTGCAAATCAGGCATGAAGATAACTGGACATTGGTACATTTCTGCCAAGTTGAAAGCTTTTTGAATTTCATAGAAGCATTCTTCGATAGATGTTGGAGAAATTACGATACCAGCGTAATCACCATGTGCATTGTAGCAAGCCGCATCAATATCGGATTGTTCAACTTTTGTAGCCATACCAGTGGATGGGCCAGAACGTTGAACGTCGATAACAACCATTGGCAATTCAGCCATAGAAGCCATGGACAAGGATTCAGCCATCAAGGAAAGACCAGGGCCAGAAGTACATGTGAAGCCACGAACACCTGCGTATACGCCA
>URPT01000115.1 GCA_900549845.1 uncultured Veillonella sp.
AGCGGGTAAATTAGATCCTAATGAAGAGCCTCTTAACTGTGCGAAACGTGAGTTAGCAGAGGAAACAGGTTATCGTGCGAACCAATGGATTCCGTTGGGCACAATTGCAACAAGTCCTGGCTTCTGTAATGAAGTGCTACATTTATATTTAGCAAAAGATCTTACTATGGGCGAAACTAATTGGGATCCAGACGAATATGTGGAACTTGAGTATTTTACTTTACCTGAATTATTAGAGGCTATCAAGGCGGAGCAAATTAAGGATAGCAAATCTTTGGCAGCCCTTATGCTAGCAATGCCGTACCTCAAATAATATTACATAATAGGAGGATATATGTTTAAACGAATTATCCTATTAGTTATGGACTCTGTTGGTATTGGTCATGCCGTGGATGCTGCAAAATTTGGTGATGAAGGTTCTAATACATTAGGTCATATTGAATCAACAGCAGGTCAAATCCATTGTCCTAATTTAAAATCTATCGGTTTAGGTCGCATTGCTGATATTGCAGATACCGGTGAAAGCATCAAAGGTGCTTTTGGTCGCATGGCAGAGCTCAGCACTGGTAAAGATACAACAAGTGGTCATTGGGAGATGATGGGGCATCCTGTTACGGTTCCATTCCCAACCTTTTACGAAGGTTTTCCAAAAGAATTAATGGATACTTTCACAAAGGAAACGGGCTATGGTTATTTAGGTAATGAAGTTGCATCTGGTACAGAAATTATTGAACGTTTAGGGGCTGAACATATTAAAACAGGTAAGCCTATCGTATATACGTCAGCCGATTCGGTATTTCAAATTGCAGCCCATGAGGATGTGATTCCTTTAGATGAACTATATCGTATATGCCAAATTACCCGTGATAAGGTTTGCGTTGGAGATTACTATGTAGGCCGTATTATCGCACGCCCATTTGTAGGTGAACTTGGTAGTTTTGTACGCACATCTAACCGTCATGACTATAGTCGCATGCCAGAGAAAAAAATGGTACAACAAGAGTTACAAGATGCGGATGTTCCAACTGTAGCAGTCGGTAAAATTGGAGATATTTATGCGCATGTTGGTTGGGATGAAAGTTATCCTACAAAATCTAATGCCCATGGTATGAATATGGTTCCGTATCTATTAGGGGCTACATTTGATTACGGTCTTATGATGGTTAATCTTGTTGAGTTTGATAGCCTTTACGGTCATCGCAGAAATGTAGAAGGCTATAAACGAGGTATTGAAGATTTTGATTACCAACTTGGTGGTTTAATACCAATGCTCAATGATGACGATTTATTGCTTATTACTGCGGACCATGGTAATGATCCAACCTGGAAGGGAACAGATCATACCCGTGAATTAGTACCTATTCTTGGATATAGTCCACGAATGAATGGGCCTATAGACCTCGGCGATAGAAAAAG
The DNA here is from genome assembly GCA_900549845.1 of uncultured Veillonella sp. Lineage (GTDB taxonomy): Bacteria > Bacillota > Negativicutes > Veillonellales > Veillonellaceae > Veillonella. The sequence continues at coordinate 1,417 of URPT01000115.1, forward strand.
TTTTGCAGACATTGGGGAAACAGTTTTAGAAAACTTTGGTTTAAAACAATGGGGCATTGGAACATCGTTTTTAGAGAAACTTAGTAAATAATTTTCTCATATGTTTTTAGTATATTTAGGTTTAGAATACTATATTGCTACTTATGTACGACAATAACATAATTTCGAAATAATAAATATAATATGCTATATATGAGATACTACCAGTTAAAAATAAATAGTTTTAACTGGTAGTATCTTTAAATGCAGATATGATGGTAGCCATTGAACGTATTCGAATTACCACCACTGGTGTAATTGAGTTTTAGTATTTAGTGTAAGAAAAATATAATAGAAAAAGAGGTTGTAACTAGAATGCAATTAAATCACATTCTGTTGCAACCTCTTTTGGTTTTATTACAGGATATTTCTAGAAAAGATATGATTATTTTATTATAGTAAACCCTTATTTTCCATCATTTCTTTTATATTTAGTAAGGTGGATTTACAAACTACATCATATTCTAGTGTACTCAAGAAATCTGCAAATTTTTTATCATCTTCATTTTTACAGTTTTCATAAGGTATCTTACCATTTTGTTGATATGGTTCTAGAATCCGATTTCGTCGGTGCTTCCACGTATTGTAATAAGGACCTTTAAATTTTGTCATAAAGCCATTGCTATCGACTAATACAAAGCCTTCAGACTCATGAAATGAATTAAGTTCCTCATTCATGATGGTTTCTAGTTCGCCCATAGTATTAACTAGTTGAATTGTTTTCACAATAGATATCAATGGTATGTCATATTTCTTAAGGATGGAGTCTAGTTCTGCTAGTCGTTCCCTAGAAAAAGATACATCAATATGCTTACCATTTACATCTAATGTATTTTGAATCATATCAAGTACATAAAGATGATCTTGGTCGTATTTAATAATATGAGTATCCTCTTGGCTAATGACTTCGAACATCATAGAGCAGTTATTACGCTTTAATAGTTCTTTAATTTCTTCTTGTAAGACTTCAGGTAATTTTTGGAATAAATCTTTAAACAAATCTACATGCATACCTTCTGTAGTAGATTTAGATGCAAAAACTAGTTCATCCTTGATAACACTAAGGATAGCAAGGTATCCATTTTCTTTAGTTCGAATTTCAACAGGGAAGAAGAGTGTGTTAGCTAAATTATTTAACTCTGTTTCTGGCCTCTCATTGAGATTAAAGAATTTATTATAACTACGTAATTTCACATCTCCTGTTAAGCGATCTACAAATAATCCTCGCGCTTGTACGGTACTTTCGTTCCATAGTCGTTTATGGAATACACGAGAGGTGAAATTCAAGGAGTATAGGTTAGGGGAGCATTTTTTTACTTTTACTAATTTAGAATTACCTAAAATATTAATATCTTCATTTTGTGTGTAGATAAGATGTTGTGTCATGTTTTGGTATTCATGGCGCATGTAATCTTTATCGTACACATCATTTTTAATACCACTTTTAGTAAATGCATCTGCAGTAATATCAATGTATTTAAGCTCTCCACCAAATTCTACTTCTCCTTCTAAACAGAAGGAATATGTACCATCGGGAACACCGCGATGACCATGAATTTGAATAAAGTTTTGACACATACCTTTTTCGTAATTAGCATCATATATTTTAGCAATATCTGTTTCGTAAGCTCCAAAACCATTAATAAAGGTAGAGGTAGCTATAAAGGTCATATTAGGTACATAGGAAAGACCACCATGGGATACTAAATATTTCTTGCCATGGAAACTAAATGGATAACATTGACGAAGTGATTTATAAAAGAGGCGTAATTCTCGTTGAAGAGATTCAACTTCTTTTTTAGTCATATCTTTTATGATAGGTGCTACTACTTCTTTCATAAATCGTTTGGAACGATCTAAATTTGTATTGAAAGCAAAGTTTGCGATATGTCGTTCGTGATTACCTTCTAACATAATAGTATTAGGCAATGTACTAAGACGCATCATTTCGTACATCATTTCTTTATTTTCAATACCGCGTTCCAAATAGTCACCACAAAAGATGTAAAGTGTTTTTTCATCCCAAGGTGAGATAGCTTGTTGTAATGCCGTGTAACAACCGTGAATATCACCAATGATACGCACTCGTTCATATTGATTTGTCAAATCTACGGTAAAGTAATTGTTGATTTCATCGATAGAATTTATTTTCTTACAAAACTTTGGTAATGGTGTTGTCTTAATCACCTTGTGCATACGGTGAATGACTTGCTCCGGTACTCGTTTGTAATCTGTACGTTCTGCATTACGAGCCAAGCATTCTTCTAGTGATGTATCTGGTTCGTAGTAATATACAGTATATTTATATTTGTTAAGCAATTCTTTATATGCATTAACAGCTTTAGATGTAGTGTGGGTAGCATCTAAAACGACAAAGTCGCCATTGCTCATTCGTTTTTCTAAGCAATCTAGGAGGAGCTCCCAGGCCGGACCATTATCCTCTTGTGAAATATACCAACCGTCCTCACCAAGAGAAGGGCTGCGTAATAGCATACGGAAATGATCGGCTTCTAAGGTGTAAGCCTCAAGATTGTTGTCACGAATCCACTGAGACTTACCACTAGCAGGAGCACCACGCATTAATAATAGTGTTCTCATAGTAATAGTCCTCTAATCTGCCCATAGGGCGTAATAAAATATAACTGTATAAAAAACGAAAAGAATATTATTGAAAAATTGAAAAAAGCATAAAAAAACAGTCTCAACGGATATCCGAGAGACTGTCTTACTTGCTTTAGAAATTATAAAGCGTTTACTTTAGCTGCAAGGTTGGATTTTTTGCGAGCTGCAGTGTTTTTATGAAGTACACCTTTGGAGGCTGCTTTATCAATTACGCTAGTAGCATGAACAAGTGCTTGTTTTGCTTCTTCTACTGCGCCTGCTTGAACAGCTTCAACGGTTTTACGAGCTGCTGTACGGATTTGAGATTTTACAGCGGCGTTTTTCGCACGACGTTCAGCATCCGTTTTTACGCTTCTAATACTGGATTTAATGTTTGGCAATTGAGTCACCTCCTTAAAAATCGTTTCTTATACCTGAATGATTATATCATACCACATATTGATACGCAAGGACTTTTCAGCCCAATATTTTCCTTATTAATATGAAGTATAAAACATTTCTACTGCTTATTAACTATACCATATAAGCCTATTTTATGAAATCAAGATTATTAATATATTAGCCAATATTGTAATTATTTAATTATGTTGATTTTAAAAGTTAGTTGGCTCCCTTATGTTATAATAAAGGATAGAATTAAGTGAGGTGTCTTATGAAAAAATTAATGATTATAGATGGCAGTAGTTTGTTATTCCGTGCATTCTTTGCATTACCACCGTTGAAGTCTGCTTTAGGAACTCCAACGAATGCAGTGTACGGTTTTTTAACAATGCTCATCAAATTGTATGAAGAAATCAATCCTGATTATATTGCAGTAGCTTTTGATAAAGGTCGTCAGACATTCCGTACAGAAATGTATAGCGAATATAAAGGTAATCGTCCAGATGCACCAGAGGATTTACGACCTCAATTTAGCCTTATTCAAGATGTATTAAAAGCGTTGGGTATTTGTGTTATTGAAGAAGAAGGTTTTGAAGGTGACGATATTCTAGGATCGTTGAGTAAGAAATTTGGTACACCAGAAATGGCTGTTAAAATTAGACTTCGCAGAATGGGTGCTAAAAAAGCTCCTTTCTATCGTATCGTTGTAGCTGATTCCCGTTATCCACGCAACGGTAGAT
>URPT01000116.1 GCA_900549845.1 uncultured Veillonella sp.
GTAGTAATCGAAAAAATGGAATATATAGGTTTATTATAGAATATAGACAGATAGTTAATTAGAATAGAATTAAAGAAGGGGGAACTATATATAACAGTTCTATAGAATCCGTGATATAATGGAACTAGTTTTTTTATAAAACGAGGTATATATGAGTACAAGAAAATTAAAGCCTTCTGGTGAAGGTTGGGTACAGTTAATAGCAGGCATTGGTTTTGTCATTCTATTAATTGCCATCAATATAGTAGACCCTACATTTTATCCAACTATGTGGCATTTAGCGACGAGTGGATCTATGGATGAAATAGCAGAGTATATCCAAGGCTTTGGTCCTATGGCCATGGTCGTAAGTATGCTTCTCGATATTTTTGTTAATGCTGTTGGTTTCTTACCATCTATCTTTATATCTACAGCAAATGGATTAGTATTCGGTATGTGGCCAGGCATAATTATTTCTTGGCTTGCAGAAACAATTGGTGTAGTCATTAGCTTTTACATTATGCGTTACTTCTTGCGTGATACGGCGGATAAGCTTATTGCTAAGAGTACGGTATTGATGAAAGTAGATGATTTCTCCGGTAAAAATGGTTTTGTGGTTATGTTATTTGCACGATCCTTACCATACTTCCCATCTGGTGTTATTACGGCACTAGGTGCTATTAGTAAAATTAAACCGAGAGACTATATCTTAGCAAATTTAATTGGTAAATTCCCATCTACAGCTCTTGAAGTTGCTATCGGTACAGATATTGTAAATTTCCAAGAGAATATGGGGCGATTAGGAATTATTGTTCTTGTTGCAGGTGTTGTATACTTCATACTTTGGAAAGTGTATAAGAACTATATTAATAAGAAGAATGCGGAACAAGAACATGATCCTAATGCGTAATTTTTTAACGTAGTAATATTTTTAACTTAGTATATATGAAAGAGGCGATAGTATGAGCTTTTCTCTTCCTGAACGGGTGACTCTAAAAGGTCCTAATTTTATTCGTGAAGTATTTGAACGTGGTGTAGGAGTAGAAGGTTTTATTAGCTTTGGTATTGGTAATCCTGCACCTGAAGCCATTCCTGTTGAGGTTATTGAAAAGGCTTTTGATGAAGTGGTTCACTCTAATCCAATGAGTCTTTTACAATATGGCCCAATGCAAGGTGATGCACATTTAGCAGAATTGACATTAGATCGTCTTGTAAAAACACATAAGATGAACCCAGAAGGTCAAGGTCTTATAATCTCCAATGGTGCTGGTCAGCTATTAGGCCTTGTACCAATTACTGTATTGGAACCTGGCGATGAAGTATACATGGATGAATTCACTTTTACCAGTGCCATTAATTCTGTACGAAACATGGGTGGTAAAGCATTAGGTATTAAGACTGATGAGTATGGCATGATTCCTAGTGAATTAGAAAAAGCGGCTCAATCTGGTGAAGGTAAATATATTTATCTCATTCCTAACTTCCAAAACCCAACAGGTATTACAATGCCGTTGGAACGCCGTAAAGAAATTTACGCCATTGCGTCTAAATATGATTTGTTTATCTATGAAGATGATCCATACGGTGAGATTCGCTTTGCTGGCGAGTACATTCCAACATTTAAATCCTTTGATACAGAAAATCGTGTTCTCTATGCAGGTTCGTATTCAAAGACATTATCTGCTGGTTTGCGTGTAGGTTTCTTATTTGGCCCAACTAAAGTTATTGAAGCTATTCAAGCATTAAAAAATAATACAGCAGGGCAAATGCCATTAGTTACGCAAAAAGTGGTAGCTAAAGTGCTAGATACAATCGATTACGACGCACATTTAGAAAATGTACGTAAAGTTTATAAAACAAAATGTGATGCCTTGTTAAATGCTTTTAACAAGTATGCAAGCTCTAAGGTTAAGTTAACACAGCCTACTGGTGGTATGTTCGCATGGATGATGATGCCTGAGGATGTAAATTGTGATGAATTCTTCGAAGCATGTATGGACAGAAATATAGGGATTATTAAGTGTGGTGCCTTTGCAGCTGATGGAGCAGGGGAAGGACATGCATTCCGTTTGAGCTATACAGTACCAACAGTAGAAGAAATTACAAAAGGCATGGAAATTCTTGGAGCTTTAACTAAAGAATTCTGTGGTGAGTAATATATTGATAAAGTTTGATATGACATGATACAATGTAACAGTAGATACATTGTATTTACCATATAAACAAAAGGTTTTACATATAGATGTGAGGTAGTTCCTCAAAGAAAGTAGGTGTTTACTATGGGTTGCGGTAGCAGCAGTGATTGTGGCGGATGCCCATCTCAATCTTCTGGTTGCGGTGGCGGCGCGCCTCAACAACCTCAAGATCTTACAGCTCAATTACACGAGCTTAGTTCTGTTAAACATGTAATCGGCGTAGTATCTGGTAAAGGTGGCGTAGGTAAATCCTCCGTTACAAGCTTGATGGCCATTACTATGGCGCGTAAAGGTTACAAAGTAGGTATCCTCGATGCGGATATTACAGGTCCTTCCATTCCTAAGATGTTCGGCATAAAGGAAAAAGCATATGCTGACGAAATTGGCATGTATCCTGTAAAATCTAAAGGCGGTATTGACGTTATGTCTGTTAACCTTCTTTTAGAAAACGATACAGATCCAGTTTTATGGCGTGGTCCTATTTTAGGCAATGTTGTAAAACAATTTTATACAGATGTAATTTGGAAAGACATCGATTATTTATTCGTTGATATGCCACCAGGAACAGGTGACGTAGCGATTACTGTATACCAATCCTTGAAATTGGATGGTATCATCATCGTTACATCTCCTCAAGACTTGGTATCCATGATTGTTGAAAAAGCAGTAAAAATGGCTGATTTAATGCAAGTGCCTATTATTGGCGTAGTGGAAAACTACTCTTACTTCCATTGCCCAGATAACGGTAAGGATTACCAAATCTTTGGTGAAAGCCACATTGAAGAAATCCTTCAAAAATACGGTCTATTATTGTTAAACCGTTTACCAATTGATCCAACTATTGCAAATCTTTGCGACCAAGGTGATATTGAGTCTATCGAAAAAACAAATTTAGAGGACGTATCTCTACCTGAATAGGATTTATATGATGATGAAAGCTGTGCATACCTAGTGATGCACAGCTTTTTCTCATTTCTTTTTATGTTGTAATATATTATATTTATCATAAGAAGATATAAATTTATTTCTAACTTCACATACTACTGATATATACTGAAGACACCGTAAGATAGGAGGCTTAGTGTGTGTGTTATAGTCACCTTGCGATGCCTTGGTATTTCAGCAGTTATATATTTTAGTTTTTTCCTATGTAGGAGGTATGTGTATGAAAAAACTGTTAAATTGGATTATTCCAGCGGTCTTTGGTATAGGCTTATGGTTTATTCCAACGCCTGAGGGTTTAACACCTCAATCTTGGCATTTATTCGCCATCTTTGTTGCTACTATCGTAGGCTTTATTACTCAGCCATTACCGATTGGTGGCGTATCTATCATTGTAATTACTGTGGCGGCTTTGACTGGTACTTTGAAAATCGGCGAAGCTATCTCTGGTTTTGCTAACTCTGCTATCTGGTTGATCGTAGGCGCTTTCTTATTCTCTCGTGGCTTTATTAAAACTGGTTTGGGGAAACGTATTGCTTATAATTTGATTGCTGCTTTTGGTAGTAGCTCCTTACGTTTGGCTTATGCATTAGCATTATCTGATTTAATTTTGGCTCCAGCAACTCCATCTAATACAGCTCGTGTAGGTGGTGTTATAATGCCAATTACTACAAGCTTGGCAAAAGCTTTCGGTTCTGAGCCTCAAGATGGTCCTCGTAAAATTGGTTCCTTCTTGATGCAATCTATTTATCAAGTTAATACAATTACATCTGCTATGTTCCAAACATCCATGGCTGGTAACACATTGGTTGCAGCATTGGCGCTTCAATCTTTTGGTATTGGTATCACATGGGGTGATTGGGCTATGGCTGCCATCGTGCCAGGTATTATTGCATTGATCATTATGCCGTACTTTATTTACAAAGTATATCCACCTGAAATTACAGATGCTCGCGAAGCACAACAAATGATTAAAGAAGAGTTAAAAGGCCTTGGTAAAATGTCCTTCCAAGAATGGGTTATGCTAGGCGTATTCGTTTTGGCTTTAGTTTTATGGGCTACTTCTCAATTTACTAAAATTGATGCTACAACTGTTGCATTCTTAGGTATTTCTATTTTGCTTGCTACAAGTGTTCTTGTATGGGACGATGTTAAAAGTGAAAAAGGTGCTTGGGATACATTAGTTTGGATGGGTACATTGATGGGCTTTGCCGGTTTCTTGTCCAAATTGGGCTTTATTAAATGGGCAACAGTACTTGTAGGCGGTTATATTCCAGAAGGATCTTGGATTATTGCCTTCGTTATAGCTGTACTTATTAATACATATTCCCACTATGTATTCGCATCTTTGACTGCACATATTTCTGCAATGTTCGTAGCATTTTCTGCAATTGCTATCTCTGCAGGTGCACCACCAATGTTGACACTGTTGATGATTGCATTCACATCTAACTTGTGTATGTCTTTGACTCACTATGCAGCAGGTCCATCTCCTGTAATCTTCAATACTGGTTATGTTCCTCAAAATACATGGTGGAAACTAGGTTTCTTCGCATCCGTAATCAACTTAATTATCTTTATGGGCCTTGGTTCCGTATGGATGAAAGCAATTGGTATGTGGTAAGAACAGATATCCAGAATTTTATATACTTGTAATACATTAAAAACTATATATGTATAGTTTGATTATAGTGTGGTTACAAAATATACGAAAAGCCGTCCCACTTGGGGCGGCTTTTTTGTGATAAAATAAGAGCAGTTAATATATTATTAATGTATATGTTGTAAAATTATACGTAAATGAACTATTCATTGTGAATATACGAATAGCATCATTATTTTACATAGGAGGAATCTATGAAATTTGATAATGAACAGTTATTGAAATATATTGGTGCTTGTACATCTCCGTATCATACAGTAGATACAAGTTTACAAATGTTATTGGATTCAGGTTTCACAGAACTTAATTTAGATGATGAGTGGCAATTAGACTCTGGTTCTTATGTAGTTAATGTGTTTGGTACTACTTTGTT
>URPT01000117.1 GCA_900549845.1 uncultured Veillonella sp.
GGTTCTTGAAGATATTCATATGAATATTGAAAAGCGCCTAACAGATGATATCGGTGAAGCCGGTGGGCGCTTACATACAGGCCGTAGCCGTAATGACCAATGTGCAGTAGATTTGCACATGTACGTGCGTAAAGCCGTAGTAGAAATGGGCGAGCTCATCGTAGATATGCAAAAAGCTCTCATCGAAACGGCTGAAAAATACAGTGATGTTATCATGCCTGGTTATACGCATTTACAACGGGCGCAACCTGTATTATTTGGTCATCATATGATGGCATACTTCTCTATGCTAGAACGCGACTTTGACCGTTTGTTGATGGTCTTCAAACACGCAGACATCATGCCACTTGGTGCAGGGGCCTTAGCAGGTTCTACATACGGTATTGATCAAACCTATACGCAAAAGCTACTCGGCTTCTCTCGTATTTACGAAAATAGTATGGATGCCGTATCCGACCGTGACTATGTAGTTGAATTCTTGTCCTTTGCATCTCTTGTGATGATGCACTTGAGCCGCCTTAGCGAAGAATTGATTTTGTGGTCTACCAATGAGTTTAACTTCATTGAACTCGATGATGCTCATTGCACAGGCTCTAGCATTATGCCACAAAAGAAAAATCCTGACGTATGTGAACTTGTTCGTGGTAAAACAGGTCGTACCTATGGTCACTTGTTAGGTTTATTAACTACATTAAAAGGCTTGCCACTTACCTATAATAAAGATATGCAAGAGGATAAAGAGGGCATTTTTGATGCTATCGATACAGTACACTTTGCATTGTCCATTAATGCGGCTATGGTCCGCGGTATGAAGGTCAATGGGGCGCATATGAAAGCTGTCCTCGATGATGACTTCTCTAATGCTACAGATATGGCCGATTACCTTGCGAAAAAAGGCGTTCCATTCCGTGAAGCTCACGAAATCGTAGGTAATGCTGTACATCATTGTATTGAAAAAGGTTGCGTATTGCTTGATTTATCCGTTGAGGATTTCAAAGCTATATCCGACCATTTTGATGCAGATATCCTTGATGCCATTTCCATCGAAGCTTGCATAGCTGGCCGTAATAACTATTCTGGTACTGCTCCAGAATGTGTGGAAAGACAACGGAACAATGGTAAAGCTATTATCGCCGGAGAAGAAAAACAAATTGCTCAGTGGAAAGCAATTGTTGAATCTGTGCAAGCATAACTGCTTTAGTAAGCCTAATGTTTTGATTTAGGGACACATCCTGTATAAGAGTAACATTCAGAGTCATAGTTACTTGTGTCATTGAAAATTTAAGATCGATATACATATAAGTCTTATGTTAAAGCGCTTTATATTAACCTTTAAGCTTATGTGTATATCGATTTTTTTATTTGAATGATAGATAATTTCTAGAAAAGAGTTATTCTAATTGATAAATTACTATTAAAATGGTGTAAATTTATGTACGTATACAGTGGACTGCTCGAAAACAATAGTCTTGTACTACGACACTATAATCATGATAGATAGTAAAAATCACATATATACACAGAATAAAATGGGGTAAAAATATACCCTGTCATTGATAAAATGAGTTCTGTTCGTTTTAGATGATAAATTAACTATAATTTATTCAATTCGTGTAATAATGCTTGTCCGCCAATAAAGTACTTTCATTTTGGGTTCATAGGTGTTATTATTTAACTCGTAATAAGAATAAAAACGGTAAATTCACATTCAAGCCCATCACAGCACGAACTGAATTTACTTAGCGGTATATTATATTTAAGTGAATTATGGACGAGAAAAAATTCACCTTTCGAAAGGGGATTGATACATGAAAACCACCGCTAAAAAAATGTCTGTATTCCAGCTAACCACAATGGTAGCAGCCAATATGCTAGGAGCTGGGATCATTATGTTACCAACTAATTTGGCTCAAGTTGGTACTATTTCAGTTTTATCTTGGCTCGTAACAGCTGTGGGTGCGCTTTTGTTAGCGTATATTTTTGCTCAAGCGGGTATGTTCTCTCAGATTAGAGGGGGCATGGGCGGTTATGCAGAACACCGCTTCGGTAAAACTGGACATTTTATGGCGAGCTATGCTTACAGCATATCTCTCATCATTGCTAATATCGCCATCGCGGTATCTGCCGTAGGTTATGGCGCAGCTTTCTTTGGTGTTGACCTTAATGCAACACAAACAAGCCAAGTAACAATTGTACTTTTGTGGTTTGCAGCGATTTTGAACTTCCGTGGTAATCGCTTCACAGGTCGACTCAGCAACATGACTATTTGGGGCTCTATTGTGCCGGTTTTATTAATTGGTACAATCGGCTGGTATTGGTTTGATCCATCTATTTATTGGGCGGCATGGAACCCAAATGATCTTCCGCTTTATGATGCGGTAAAACAATCTATTTCCCTAACTTTATGGGGCTTCCTAGGGTTTGAGTCCGCAGCGGCTAATGCTGATGCTGTTGAGAATCCAAAGAAAAACGTACCTATCGCAACTGTGGCAGGTACATTAGCAGTGGCAGTGGTTTACATCTTGTCCACAAATGTTATGGCCGGTATCGTGCCTAACATCGACTTATTAAATTCTAACGCACCATTCGGTTTGACATTTGTATACATGTTCAATGATACAATTGCAAACATCGTGATGGCTGCAATGGTTATTTCTTGCTTTGGCGCTTTACTTTGCTGGCAATTCACATTGTCCCGCGTATTTAAAAGCGCAGCGGAACATGGTTACTTCCCTAAAGTATTCGCTCGTGTAAATAGTAATGATGCTCCTGTTCGTGGCGTATTCATTCTACTCGCTGTTGAAACATTACTTACATTGTTCACTGCAAGTGATTCCTTGCGTGAGCAATTTGAAGTATTGGTAAACTTGGCGGTTGTAACTAACGTAGTACCATATGTATTGTGCATCTTAGCAGTACCTACAATGATGCGTATGGCTGGTGTAGCTGAAAGCCGTATTAAACGTTCCAACTATATGTTCGGTGCAGGCGTTCTTTACTGCTTATATGCTATCTATGCATGTGGCGTTGATGCTATGATTGGTAGTGCAGTAGCAGTTAGCATTGGTCTTGTGATCTATGTTTTGCGTAAAGCGTGGGCTACACGCAAAGCGCACCGCTTACAACAAAGCATCGATTAATTGAATAACTCTCGTCTTATAAGAGGCTGTTACTAGGTAATAGCCTCTTTTTTGCATGTATTTTAAACCGTATATTGGGTTCAGCTTTTTTGGTAGACTTATCCTTTGATCGTTGAGTTACTAAATACGTATTAGGAGGAGATTAATAAATTTTTATTTTATATAAGGAAATATTATATGGCTCTTTATTATCACATTTTTTAATATATATACATCTATATACAGTCTATGCTTTAAAAATTATATATATAAAGGTATTTTCAGAGGTTTATACATAAAATTGACAATTATCACTAATCGATATTTTTTATTAGTATAAAAATTATATTGATTTTACTAAATATAATGATACCCCTAAGGGGTATATGTATTGCAAACATAATATTAATATAGTATATTTATAATCGATAAAAATGAATAAACTAATGAGTGTCGGTATTACCGAGCGTAAAAGAGGAAAATGGGTGGAAATCCCATACTATGCAAATAGCTGTAATGAGGAGCAAGGTTTCATTATAGGGTCACTGGGAAACTGGGAAGGCCGAAATGTTGCGATGAATCATGAGTCAGAAAGCCTGCTCTAGTTAGCATGGTATGTATATACCGTGTTTAATTTAGGTTAGTCAGGTGGACTAACCTTTTTTGTCGTTTTCCTATATGCACCTCTGCTATATCGGGAGGATAAGTATATTAGTTGTTCATTTAGATTATTGTAGTATTTAGAGAGTATAGGAGGAGGCGCCTATGGGCAAACGCTTTGCTAAACAGCTAGGTCAATTCATTGTTACACTGTTTGGCATTACTTTTTTAACATTTTGTCTCACGTATTTAGCACCAGGCGATCCAGTTACGATGTTACTAGAAACGGCAGATACTATCGTGTCTCAGGAGCTTATCGATGAAACTCGAGCTCAGCTTGGGTTAGATAAACCGTTTATAGTGCAATATGCAAACTGGGTTGTGAATGCTGCACAAGGTGACTTAGGGATGAGTTACTCTGCTAAAAAGCCTGTTGTAGATCGTATGTTGGAGGCTTTGCCAGGGACAGTTATGCTAGCAGGTACATCATTAGTATTTACATTGCTCTATGCATTGCCGGCAGGGATTATAAGCGCCTTAAATCGAAACAAATGGATCGACTATCTGTTGCGCGTTGCTTCCTTTGTAGGCGTGTCTATGCCATCATTCTGGTTAGGCCTTGTACTGATTTATATCTTTGGCCTTAAATTAGGACTTGTTCCTATTGCATCTTCTCGTGTAACTCCTATCGGTGTAATTCTACCAGCCGTTACATTAGCTGTTGTAGTCGGGTCCAAGTACATGCGCCAAGTTCGTCTCGTTATTCTTGAAGAAATGCAAAAGGATTATGTTATCGGCGCACGTGCTCGTGGTGTGAGTGAGATGAAAATTTTATTCGGTCATATTTTGCCTAATGCAGTATTACCACTTATCACTATACTGGGCGTTGTTATCGGTTGGTTATTAGGCGGTGTTGCAGTTATTGAAATGGTATTCTCCTGGCCTGGCCTTGGGAATATGGCAGTATATGCCATTACCATGCGCGACTATCCATTGATCGAAGGTTTTGTGTTGTGGGTTGCCTTAGCATATATGTGTATTAATGCATTAGTTGATGCGTCATATATCTTGTTAGACCCTAGATTAAAAAGGGAGAGAGCATAATGGCAGAATTTATTCAAAAACATAAATTGTTCTCTTTCTATAGCGCCTTGATGATTGTGGTAGTTCTCATAGCTATATTTGCACCATGGCTTGCTCCGGGTGATGCTTTTAGCTCAAATCTGAGTCAAGCATTACAAGCGCCAAGTAGTCAACATTGGTTTGGTACAGATAAGCTTGGTCGTGATGTATTGTCTCGCATCATTTATGGTACACAGTTATCCTTGTTTATGGGTGTCAGTATCGTTGTTATCATGGTAAGCATTGGTACTATTATCGGTGCTGTAGCTGGTTATTTCGGCGGGA
>URPT01000118.1 GCA_900549845.1 uncultured Veillonella sp.
CGCAGTCCTTTGCCGAGCCTAGAACTAGTTCATAAACTAATGGGATTGGAGTAAGGTCGTATGTGGCATGATATTTCACATTCTCATTCTCATGTACAACGATATATGCAACAAAATCCCTATCGATTATTAGCGCTTAGCTTTTTAGGGGTTATGTTTATAGGCACGATGTTGCTTATGTTGCCTATTTCAAGTGCTCATGGGCAAACAACAGCACTTGTAGATGCAGCTTTTACAGCGGTATCCTGTGTTTCCGTAACTGGACTTGCTACAGTAGATACGTATTATCATTGGTCTCTATTTGGCAAAATTGTTATGGTCATACTGATTCAGCTCGGTGGACTGGGGATTGTCTCTTTTACAACTATCATTGCCTTGCTTTTAGGTAAACGGGTAGGCCTAAAAAATCGGTTGCTATTGTCAGAAGATGTGGGACAAGAGGGAATGACAGGGCTATTACATATTACGAAAAAATTAACCTTGTATACCTTTGCCATTGAAATTATTGGCGGCATAATTTATACGATTCAGCTATATCCCTATATTGGGCACGCTGCATTGTATACAGGAATTATGCAAGCCATCTCTACCTTCTGCAATGCAGGCTTTGTATTTTTTGACAATGATCTACCATATGCCATGGTAGGGGATGTATTATTTAATATTAATACAATGGCTCTTATTGTTATCGGTGGTTTTGGGTACCTAGCAGCCTTTGATATATGGTCACATCGAAAGGTACGACGATTTGTGGATTTAAAATTACATACCAAAATCATGCTTGTTGGTACCATATTCTTAATTTTCTTAGGTGCCATCATTTTCCTAGGTGTTGAATGGTCTAACCCTAAAACCTTTGGACCGTTACCTATATGGAACAAAATCATGGCTTCTTTGTTCCAAGCCATTACACCTCGTACAGCAGGTATTGCAACGGTTGATTATAATGCATTGCATCCTATTACCCTGTTTGTTACCATCATTCTTATGTTTATCGGGGCAGGCCCAAACTCTACTGGTGGGGGCGTAAAAATTAGTACGGTAGCGGTAGCGATTCTTTCATCCTGTACATTGTTTAACAACCGACCAGATACAGAGATTTTTGAACGGCGCATTTCGTTAGTAACTGTGCTAAAAGCAAATGGGATCATCTTTTTATCCATTCTTCTCGTATTACTAGCCACATGTTACCTTGCTTGGGATGAACCTTACGATTTTATTCGTCTACTATTCGAGGTTACATCTGCCTTTGGTACTGTAGGACTTACAACGGGGATTACGCCTAATTTATCTGAAAGTAGCAAATGGGTCTTAATGCTTGTCATGTTTACAGGACGTGTAGGTGTTATGACTGTCATAGGTACATGGGCTCTTAGAACAGCACCAACTAAACCGATTAGTTATGCGGAAGAGAATGTACTCTTATAGCTGAAAATAATTGCTATTTTATAGAGGAGATATAGTATGAAATACAAAACAATTGCTGTCATTGGTCTTGGTCGATTTGGAACAACTGTGGCTAAGATGTTAGCATCCATGAAACATGAAGTGTTAGGTGTAGATATTAATCCTGAAATCGTACAAAAGGTTTCACCTTATGTAACACATGCCATTGTGGCAGATACGACTGATGAAGAGGCCATTAAAGCATTGGCCTTAAGTCAGTTTGATATGATTATCGTTGCTATTGGTGATAATCTTCAAGCTAATCTTATGACTTCTATGTTGTTGAAAGAAATGAACATGCCATATGTAGTTTCAAAAGCTGAGAATAGCTTACAAGGTAAGATGCTTAAGAAGATTGGTGTAGATTTGGTTATTTATCCGGAGTATGATGTAGCACAACGATTAGTACAATCATTAACACGAGAGCATGTGATGGATTATTTACAGCTTTCTAAAAATATTAGTCTCATTGAGGTGGTTATGCCTCAATTTATGGTTGGATCTTGCTTAAAGGACTCTAATTTGCGTGAGAAATACAATTTGAATGCAGTAGGAATCAGAAGAGGTGAGGAATTAGAGGTTCCGCCCAATCCGACTACCATTCTTTCAGCATCAGATAAATTATTAGTAATTGGGAATAATTCTGATTTAGATGCGTTAACTGTGTAGTAAGTATACGAAAGAGATATAATTATATCGAAAAAATGTGATACAATAAAAATAGAATTCAGTATAGGTCATACGTATTCGTATGGCCTTTTTAGATAGAAATGAAGGTTAGTATGACAGAAGAACAATACATAACGGCGCTGACCAATAATCCACATGGAATTAGGAATATTCCTAATCCTACAGAAGCAATGCAACTTACCTGCGTAGCTCAAAATGGCATGTTGTTGCAATATATTAAAGAACCTACTAGAAAGGTTATTGAAACGGCGCTTTCACAAGCACCACGAGCAATACAGTTCGTGGAAAAACCTACAGAGGAATTGTTAGGTGCCTTAGTTGAAAAGGACTGGGCTATTTTAGAATATATTAACGATCCGTCTGACTCGTTAATTCGAAGTGCATTAGCGCAATCTGGCTGGGCCATTCGCTATATAGCAAATCCCTCAGAAGAGTTGCAATTAGAGGCTGTACGAGCCAATTATGATGCGTTACAGTACATCAAGGAGCCAAGTGAAGCGGTTCAATTACAAGCCGTACAGGAAAGCTACTTGGCGTTACGCTATATTAATGAGCCAAGCGTAGCCGTATTAGAAGCAGCAGTTAAACAAGATTCTCAAGCAATGCGGCAAATTACAAAGCTTACAAAGGATTTGGCATTGCACCTATTTGGTGTAAGTGCTGCCACACTAGGGTATATACCAAATAATTTAGGCGTCACTGTAGACGAAATTAAATCAATCATTATTAGCGCTATCACTAGTGATACAGTTGATGAGGACTATATTCGTGAATTGATTAACAATAAAGCTATCGGAGGTCGTCAATCTAAATGGCCTATCGATCTATTGTCACTCATAGATGCTTATGGAACTCGAGCTGTTAAGAAAATTGCAGTTAGTGAATATTTGAAATATTAGAACGGAGATACAATGAACTTTATAGATACAATGGCAAGCGTAGAATTAGTGCTTGCTGCCAATCAAGTGCCTTTGCTTGTTGGTGAAACGGGTATTGGTAAAACCTCTCTTGCGGCGCGTGTAGCCGCTGAGCATGACTGGGAATTGGTAACAATTGACGGGAACCTCTTAAAAGAAGGTGAAATTGGTGGTTTGCCGACTGTAGAGTCTGTAACACATACAGATGGCCATGGTAATACGCATTCCGTAAAGACCACGGTTTATGCTGTGCATCATACATTGGAACATGTGGCTCAAGCAGTAGATAAAGGGCGCCAAGTATTGCTGTTTATCGACGAAATTAATCGTGCAGAACATGCGGTGCAACAAGAGTTAATGAACCTTATTTTGAATCGTGAAATCAATGGCTTCTCTTTAAGCGACCAAGTGCGCATTATCGCCGCTATGAACCCTGAGGATTCTTTTGACTACCAAACAATTGATATGGACCCGGCACAACAAAACCGTTTTGTATGGCTCTATATGAATGCTGATTACATGCAATGGATTGATTGGGCTATCGGTGCGGGGATTGAGGAAAAGGTTATCGAATTTATTTCTTCTTATCCTGAATATTTGAATCAACGTCACGAAGACGATATTGATGCTACACCTCGTTCTTTCGAGCGCGTGTCTGGTCTATATACGATTTATAAAAACCAAGAGGGTTCAGCTTATAGTCGTGATGTATTTATGAATGTCATCCGTGGTAATGTGGGCAAACTCATTGCGGAGGCTTTCGTAAATTTTGTTGAGTCCGATCAAGAACCACTTATTACCTTTGATGATGTATTGGCGGCCGTTCAAAAACCAGGTGCTATTATGTCTATGGCTGAACAGGTTAAAAGTGAAAGCCCAACTCGTTTATATGTAGCAGCTAAAAACATGTTGCATCGTTTAAATCGAAATAGTAATGCTGAAGAAGTTCATCATTTCATTGAATTTCTTACATTGTATCCTGGTGATTTACGCGTAGCAGTTATGAAAGACTTGCGTAACACTTACGAACGTGTTTACTCTTATGCCATTGAAGATGACTTATTCGTAGATACTTTCTTTGAAGCACAAAAGTAAGGCTATTTAGATAGGTAATAATAGTTTTACATAATGATGTATAAATAACATAAGGTAATTAACATATAGTTTGGAAAGAAAAAGGAGGTGGAATGATGCAACGAAATTTAGATAAGGATGATATTCGCGATGCCTCTGATTTACTCACCCATATAGACGGGTGGGAAAAAACAGGGTACTATGATGAAAAGGCTATCGCGGCTCTTGATCGATGGCATGCAAAGCGAGAGCGCATTCATCGTGAGTCAGAGGCGTTATATACGCAAATCTATGCCGCTTACGAAGCTTATGTGGATAGTTATGAAGCGCAACATCATAGCATGGAACCACAACGCATAGCAGCAGATATGATGAATCACAATATGTCAGATAGTCATATAGGGACCATAGGCCGTGCCCTAGATGAGATGCAGGTAGAAGGTACAGACCTTGCTGTTATGCAACAAGCTGTCATGACACCTGCTTATGAGCAACGGTTGTGGAATATTCTACATGATGTGAATAGCTTGTTACTTGAGGAGGATCAATTCTTTGGTTACTTCTATTTGCAAATGGCCCATCGCATTCGCTTTGATATGACCAGTGCCTTTGGTATTAACCTAAAGCAAGGTGGCTATGTATTATATGTCAATCCGTTCATCTTATTACGCCAACCGCCAGATGTAATGAAGGATGGTATTAAACGTGAAATTCTTCATATCATTTCTGCACATTTGATGCGGGTAAAAGCGTTGAGTCAAAGCTTCAATAAAACTGCGGTACATATGGCTATGGACATGGTAGTGAATGACTATTTAGAAAATGTGGATCGTGATGCGGTTACTGTAGCCAATGTAAATGAGCGTTTTGGATTGATGCTCAAACGATTCCGTACCATTGAGTATTACGCCAAGGCCATCGATAAGGCGATGAAGGAAAAGCCTGAACTCTTTGTACCCATAGATAATTCTGATA
>URPT01000119.1 GCA_900549845.1 uncultured Veillonella sp.
AAATTTATTAATCATAGGCACAGTCTTGTTTGCATAGTATACTTATGCTAATAAGATTGTGCTTATTTTATTGAGAGTTGCAGTTCCCTATAGTTTTAGAGAGAGGTTTTTATGGTTCAACGTATTTTGTTGCTGGCCCTTGTGTTGCTGGCTTTCACCATGCCTACAGAGGCAATTACATATCAAGAGTTGAAGACGTCGCCACAGTTTAAGTTGGTTCATACTCGATCGATGAATGGTTCTATGGAGAGTGGTGGCTTGTATATCTATTTGAACACCTATTCTATTGAGGCCCTTCGCTATGCACCGCCACAGTATTCTTTGCGCGGGACCTACTATGTTGTGATGGATACGTCTTATCAATCTACCATTGACGAGCGACAGCTCACTGTGGATTATGATACTAACTATTCGTTAGCGACCCTTATTCATTCGTCTCGTATAATGAATCCGAGTCCATCTATGATGGCTTTAATTGAGGCTAGTGAAAGTAAGTCTGGTTTAGCTATGACAGAGGTAGATGTGGCGAAGTATACCTTTGATGGGGCGACGAAGCCAATGCATTATGTGAACGATACGCGTAAGTTCCCACTTAATCGTAATAACACTATTATGTATGATATAGCGGATGCTATGTTTATGTCCGTGTATCAGCAGCATTTTGACGATATTGTGGTGCAGTGAGGTGGACGATGAAACGCATATATTTACTTTCACTATGGTTATTAGCCTGCCTCGTATTGCCTATGAAAGGTCAAGCCGTATCACAAGTTGAGTTATTAAACTCAGAGCGATTTGAGCACATCGATTCGAGTGCTGACTCTGGACGAGGGGATGGAAAATATGTGGACCTTTCATCTGTTAAGTCTGTAACGGCACCGAATGGTCATCGTCGTATCGAAGCCAGCATTTATGTTTCCATGCCTGCTGCTAATATGATTCAAGGACTTTCAGTACAATACGATTACCAAATGGATCGTTCTTTGCGCCATTTGATTAATGCTCATGATAATAGTTTAAAACAAGGTGATAAGACGCCATATATCTCTATTTGGCGTGCAAAACAAGAAAACTCAGGTATCACTGGAACCGTTAATGATGGCGGTACCTATTACAATAATGGACAGACTCGCCAACAACGAATCTATGCAGAAAACCTAAAAGCTATGATTCTACCTGCTGAATTTGGTGACGAAAAATATAAATTGCCTAATTTGATGTATAAAAAAGCATATGGCATTGCCTATGATGATGAACCGTAATAGCTTATGAATAGGAATGGAATGGTTAAAGCAGTGGATAAACTCGGATGGAGAATTAAACTTCTTTTGGGTCTCTTGTTAAAGTTTGTACTTTTATTAGTAGAGCACTTGTAGCCCTTATTTGCCTTACAAAAAGCAAATAGCCCTCCGTTGCCTAGTGTGACTAGATAACTGAAAGGCCATTTCCTAATGTTTTACTTTTTTCGAGATGCGCCTGACGTTTCGACTCGTCTGGCTATCTACTTATATTATAGGGATAAAGATTTATATCGTCAAATTGAGATAAACCTTATAAATATCAATTAGACGTAAATCCTATATACTAAATTATAAAATTATTAATAATAGGCACGGCCTTATTTGCATAGTATACTTATGCTAATAAGGTTGTGCTTATTTATATTGTAAATGTGAGAGAAAAAGATAAGAGGGTTTTATGTTACGTAAAAGTATAATCATGATGGCATTAGCAGCTACTTTCACCATGAATGTAAGTGCTGTACAGATTGAAGTTCCAGCCGGTCAACCGCCTATGCCAGGTGCTGACGCGAGTATTCCGGCTAATGCGTATGAGAACTATCGGGCAGGTAATCTTAGTAATTATAAATCTAGTGATATTGTTAAGGCTAAGGCCAAATACCAAGATAAGTTAGATAAAATGGTTGCTAATGGTAAGTTGTCAAAGGATAAGTTAGATGCAGAGGCTCAACGGGGCTATAATCAAATAGATTTAGCTGCGAATGAATCAACGGTAATCTTGTTACATGATCAAGATAATAATATTCGTGCTAGTATGCCCGCAGCCATACTAGAAGGGGACTATTTGTCTCGTAGTCGTTCTAATGAGAAAGAAGATTTACAGCTTTTAACTGAGCGAAATACACTCTTTATGTTGGGGTCTAATGTAACGGATATTCTTGATATTGTTAAGACAAAAGCTGATCAGAAAGGGCAATTCCTATATCCAGAGATAACAGAGGGGACCTGGTTTATGAATGATAAATTCTTAAATCAAAATAATCCTATGATGGGTGCCGTAGTGCGTCTTAAAGAGCAGCCAAATCGACCATATATCGTTGGAATTGCTTATAGGAATCATCCTGTTACAGAAAAAATGGAACAGGTAATGAGTAACTATATCATTCCGTCCATTCATTCTCTGGATGATATGGATTCGTATAGTGAAACGATTACATGGGAAAATTTAACATATCGGATTCCAAAGGGAATGAAGTTGAAAGCTCAGAGAAATCTGGATAATACTACGACTGAAGTCAGAGAGTATGTAGGACCTTCTGCAAGATTTTCTGTGCTTAGATGGCCTGTAAAAGTGGACAATCTATATGGTAACTTTTCTTTTAAAAAGGTTATTAATGCATCTAAAGTAGGTCAACCATTATCTAATGAGGCATTAGTTCAATCTGCTTCTGTTTGGAACAATGGTGTGCCAAGTTATATGATTGATAATTATCAGAAGGGCAAGAAATCTAAAATTCATAGAGTTCTTCGAGATGATAAATATTATTATGCTATTGATTTACTCTATACTGATGGAGCTGCGCCGTACTCTCATATACAATTAAGAAATACGGTAGAGTTCTCAGACTTTGGTAATGTAAAATTACTTCGTAAGAAAAGTGTTAATATTAGTAATAAAAATAAAACTAAGAAAGACAAGAAGTAAGTGTAATTTTGTGTTGTAAAACTTAGAGGAGAGAGGGTTTTATGTTACGTAAAAGTATAATCATGATGGCATTAGCGACTGCTTTTACCATGCATGTAAGCGCTGTGCAGATCGAAGTACCAAAGTGGCAACCACCAGTTCCAGGTGCAGATGCGAGCATTCCCGCCAATGCTTACGAAAATTATTCTCATATTAATGAAAAGGCAATACAAGAGGCGGAGGAATTTAGCGTTAAAGTACAGAAAAGTGTGGAGAAACCCAAGATTGCGATAGAAAAGGTTTTTAAGGAGAAAACTGGATTGGCTCAAGCTGTTAAGCTGGGGGAATTCTCAGAATCTACTGTTATCTTACTTCATGAAGGAAAAAATAATATTCGTTTATCTGTACCAAATATTAGCTTGCGTGGAGATACAGTTGAATCTAAATCAAGTGATGGTCCTTTATTTGTGGTTCGTGGTTTTACAAGTATTTTGATGGTGGGGCCACCACATGGTAAAGAATTTAGTAAACGTATGCACAATGAAGGTATCTATACATATCCAGGCTTAGAAAATGCATCTTGGAAAATCCTTAAAGCCAAGACACATGTAATGTATACAGAGTTTACGCCTAAGAACACGAACACTACCTATGGTATTACGTATCTTGGTGGCGGGGATGTGAATGATCCATACCAAGATAAATTTGCTGAAGTGGTAATGAGTAATTATATTATTCCATCTATTGAGCCCTTATCTGGGTTAGATAATTATAGCCATGTTAAGCATTGGGACAATTTTAGCTATCGTATTCCTAAAAAGGCTAAGTTAGTGAGCGAGGCTATAGAAGATAACAAATATGAGGTTCGTACTTATGAAGCCTCAGGAATTAGGATCCGTGTGTTACGCTTTCAAATAGACCCTAATATTGTTGATAAAAGTTTGGCAAAAAAACAAATTTTTGCATTTTTAAATAAATATGGGGACCTTGAGGCTCCTACACAGTATGCAACAGTTTGGAATAATGGTCTTCCAGGCTTCCTAGTTGATCGCTATAAATCTAATGGGGAATCCTATTTACGCCATTTTACAAAGGATTCTGAATATTATTATAGTTATCGCATTGACTATGATGAAAGCAAATCTTCGTATAAGCATAAACAATTGCGCGATATGGTTGAGTATGTAGATTTTGATAATGTTGAAAGTTTACGAAAGGCACCTCAATGGCGTATAAGTAATAGCCATAAAAAGAAACTTGATGCGGATCCAATCTTTAATCCGTGGTATATGGAATGGATTAAAATATTAACTCAATAAGAAATTTTGTTTTTAAGTTTCATAATATTAGCTAGGAGAGTGCCAATGAGTAAACTCAAATATATCAAAACTATATTAGTGCTTTTGCTTAAGGCCTATCTTGTCTATTTATGGATTAACTTTGTAGAGACATTTGCTCAGCTACTCTATAATATTTATGTATTGAAAGTATATTCATTGGAGCATTTTGGTCTATTTTTATTCTTTCTCTTTGGGAATATATGCTGTATTCTGTGGCTCGTTTTATGGTGTAAGCGATTACCGCTAGCGTTTAACAAGCCCAAAATATATTATAAGACTAAAGAATGGATACGATTTAAGAAAGAAGATGCACCTATCTATAAAGTCCTATTTAGTAGTTTATTGCTTTTGTTAAAGCTATGTTTTGTAGTGTATATCTTAATTACAGCTTCCATTATTTTAAGTATTCCATTGGTAAACCTTTAGTATTCTTTCAAACGTTAAATAAACTAAAAGCCGAGCTTTTAATTATTAGAATTAGCTCGGCTTTTATTAGTTTATACATATATTTGCCTTACAAAAAGCAAATAGCCCTCCGTTACCGCATGGTAGCTAAGTAAACAGAAAGGCCATTTCCTAAGTATTTTGATTTTCGAGATGCGCCTGACGTTTCGACTCGTCTGACTATCTACTTATATTATAGGGATAAAGATATATATCGTCAAATGGTGATAAACCTTATAAATATCAATTAAAAGTACATTCTATATACTAAATTATAAATTTATTAATCATAGGCACAGTCTTGTTTGCATAGTATACTTATGCTAATAAG
>URPT01000120.1 GCA_900549845.1 uncultured Veillonella sp.
TAAATGTAAATCTGGCTGTTCGTCTGCATGTGGTTATCCAGATGCAGTTAACATGATTTCACGATAAATTTTTTCTTCTGGTGTCAGGTAGTGAACGTCACAAGTAGCACATACAGGTTTGTTTAAGGCCTCACCTAATTCGATAACGGTTTTGTTCATATCGATAAGGGCTTGCTCATCTGGCATAAGCCCTTTACGAACCAAGAACATATTATTTGTATGTGGCTGAATTTCAAGATAGTCATAGAAAGATGCAATCTCTAATAGTTCTTCCTTTGTAGCGCCGCGAACAATGGATTGCATAAGTTCACCAGCTTCACAAGCAGATCCTATAATAATGCCTTCACGATGTTCTTCAATAACAGAACGAGGCAAACGAGGACGTACCTTATAGTGTTCAAGGTGAGAAATAGATATCATCTTATAAAGATTGCGCAAACCTACCATATTTTTAGCTAATAAGATAATATGGTAACGTTTATCTTTTTCCTTTTTCTTCTTCTTATCTACTACAGGCTCTTCATCACGAGCTACTGTTTCATCTTCAATGAGATAGCCTTCTACACCATAAATAACCTTAACGCCTAACTCTTTACCAAGGGCTTGCGCCTCTGGGAAGGCTTGTACAACGCCGTGATCTGTAATAGCTACTGCAGGATGACCCCATTTTTTTACTGTTTTAAATAGGTCTTTAACAGATACAAGGGCATCCTTATCACTCATCTTAGTATGCAAGTGAAGCTCTACACGGGAATCTGGACGTTTTCAGTGCGTTCTACACTAGTCGTTTCCAAAGCTTCAATACTACGAATGGATAAAATATAGTCTTTATCAAAGCGATCGTCAAAGTTTACGCTACCTTGTACGCGAACGCGTTGCAAAGCCTTTAACTGTTTTAGTAACGCATCCCCTTCTTCAGGACTATTCGTAAACTTGATGAATTTGATACTATTCGTATCGTCTACAATACTACCGTTAACGATACTTTTACCAGTCTTAGTATCACGTTTATCTAGACCAACAAATACACCTTCAAAAATAACACTAGGCGTATCCA
Source organism: uncultured Veillonella sp. (assembly GCA_900549845.1). GTDB lineage: Bacteria > Bacillota > Negativicutes > Veillonellales > Veillonellaceae > Veillonella. The sequence continues at coordinate 1,058 of URPT01000120.1, forward strand.
AAGTGCCCATAATTTTAGAGGTAACTCCCTCAATTTTAGGCCCTAAAATCATGCCTTCATCAGTAGGAGCATCCTTCGGGGCACGACGAGGGTATTTACTATCCCCTTCACTACCTTTAGCAGTAGATTTTGTAGTACTTTTATGTGCAAAACCTTTACTCGTTTTAGGTGTACTGCTCACAGATACGACAGTATCACTATTGCTAGATGCTGCAGCCGTTTGATTAGAACGAGATACAACGACAGGACTATTATTAAAGTAGCCCAGCTCAACAGCCTCTACAAATGGGGCGAAATCATCTTCATCAACATCATCATATTCATCTTCTTGGTCATAACCAGCAAATGATTTACCTCTAGGCACTTTATTTTTAGCCTCTTCAGCCTCACGTTGCGCTTCTGCCGCTTCAATCCATTCACCAGCACCACAGCCACCGCCATAATAATAGGTATCTAAGCCTTCTCCTGTTTCAGTATCTACCTTCCAGGCGAAACAACAAGCTGTATCTGTATTCGTTGGAATATTATCAAAAGAAATATTTTTTTCCTTATACCATGCAGATAATCTTTCACGCAAACTAAGCAATGTAGAAAACGCAGAATCTGCAGCTTGTATCGTCACATGTTGGCTATGACAGTTTACATAGAAGGATGATTTCTTATTCTGTTTTGGTACAACACGATAACGTACTTTCATTTTTATCCCTTATACCCACAATAGGTAATACATAAATCTCTAAATCGCCAAATATCGCCCTTACTGCTACGACTATCTAAAATAATCTCATATAGCCCTTTTAATAAAGCTCGCAAGGCCTTAACTGAAATTCTAGGACTTGCTTCGTAAGCCAACTTAATCGGATATGGTTTAAATGACGAATCATGATCCTTACATAAGTTTTGTATGGCTTGAACAGACATTCCCGCTTGGCGACATTCGCTAACCAGTAGCTGCAAACGTAACTGCCCCTCAATATAGCTCATAGCACGATCTAATTCTTTATAGCCGAACATAAACGGAAATAATTCAAGCAATGTATCAATATCTCGTTTCAACAGCGCCTCTTTAAAGGTGAAAATATTTTTAGCACCATAGTCACTACTATTCTCTTCAAGGAACTCTTTCGTAATGACTTTATCGCCTGTTATCTGTAAAAAATAACGATCAAATTCGGTTCTCATAAAAGAAACCGGTACATCTTGCCACAAATCGATGAGATGAGCTACATATTCTTGTGCATCAGGAGTCAGTTTAAATCCATTAGATGTACAATATTGACGAATCCACATCACTAGGTCAGCCCCTTCAAGACGCTTACATTGATGATTTGGTATTTTATCTAAAATTTCTTTATTCTGTTTGATTCGTTTATCAATCATATCATGATAAATCAAAAGGATGGGGTTATCCCCGTTATATTCCATGAGAAGTTCATATAATGGAACCCAAGCATCGCTATTTTTACCGCTTTTACGAATAATAGGCAAGTTAACTAAACAGAATACCTTTTGATCGCCAAAGAGAGAATCTTCACATAGTTTTTCACTTATCTTCTGTGGACCAGCTTCATCATCTAATACGGTCACTGGAAGGTCAGGATAGGCACTAAGAAACTTGCGTTTTTCTTCTTCAATTAATTGTGGCTCATCACCATAGATGAGTTTAATTTCAGCCATACATCCTCCTTTCACAGATACATATCTTCAATAAAACTGTACCCCATAATATACATATGTTCTGATGATGGATCCACATCGCGTAAAGCCCCATGTGGACTACCAAATAGAACTATATTATGCGGCAGTAATCTGCCAATTTCATTCATTGAACTAGATCGACTCGTAATAAATAATGTATTAATCTTATCATTTAATTTTAGATTTTTTTCTCCTCTTTGTCCATTATATACATCGATTTCTTTCATACTATTTTTATATATTGTTTTTGCAGATCCGTTACTATGAAAGTATTCTACCTTAACAACTTTTGGATTCACACCATATGCCCTTATAGCTTGATTAACAAGCCTTTCATTAGGCGTCGTTTTAATATGGTCTGGCGCATCAATTAATACATAGGCCCCTTCGTGATTAGGTTCTATACAAAGTAACACATTACACTGCTTCATAGGAATATAGTGAACCAATACATCCTTATGATAATGTGTAACATAAAATGATGCCCCAAAGCTGATAATCATAAAAAACAAGGACATAACTATATAAATAGTATACTGTTTTCCATGTGTCAAAAAGTACGTAAATAAACCTAATAGCACATAATATATATAAGCACAATAAGGATGCATCATACCAAGCCAAAGTAGACTACCACTACGCCCTAACACATGATTTAAATATAAGGATATCCGTAATAGTACATCTACTAAAGTCCACATTAACGATATAGGAAGTACGTAACTGACTAAAGTACTTACAAATATTAAAACTATGGATATATCTAATAGGGGCGCCACTATACAGGCTGCTAGCAAACTAGCAATGCTAATATAGTGAAAGTAATAGAGCTGTAACGGCAGAATTAATAATTGTGCGGATACACATAATACTAGTGGTGTTTTTATCCATCTTGGTAGCCACTGTATCCGCTCATATAATACCTTGCCCCATATGAACTGCATGTGAGTAAGCCATAAGTTGCTCCAAAGGACAGTTGAAAGCTTACATCAAATAAGGAGAACGGATCATATATGATACATACAATAGCGCATATACATAAGGCTTGTTTGGCCTGGTATAATCGTCCCTTTATATAAGCCATACACATGAGTATACTCATCATCGTAGCACGTACAACAGGTGCATCGCTGCCTACAATACCACAATATATACAAGCAAATATAATACCAAGGATTAAACATGTACGCTTTTTTAATTTAATAAGTCGTCCAAGTCCGTACACAAGTGCTAACAGTAAAGCAATATGTGATCCTGAAATGGATAAAATATGGATTAGGCCTGTATAGGAGAAATCCTTCATTTGTTCTTCTCCGAGCTCACTATAATGACCACCTAAGGCTAAGGCTTGAGCTAATACCTTTTGTGGTCCCTCTAGATTATCTCCAATATGTTTATCTATAGATTCGCGCAATACACCAGCAATTAATAGGCCTTTCCTATATAATTTGTCAATAAATGTATCTTTATAGTGAAACCTTTGTAAATCTTTATTGCTAGCAGTGCGATATACACCATCATAGATACGACCTCTAGTATTAGAGCTCATATATCGGCCTCTAAGATTAATACGACCTTCCTCTTCAATGAGAAATAAGGGCTTAGGTGTACCTTCAATAATTGCATATTCTCCTAGTCGTATGGGATAGTTCGTAGTAGATTCCTTTGAGTATACCTGTAAACGGCCCTGTGCTTTAATATAGTCATTTTTTGCAGTATCTTTATAGGGATGTAGGCTATGGATATCAATAGTATATTTATAATACTCCTGTCCATTCAAATTTACTGTTTCAGGAGTCTCTACAACCGTACAAAGATATTCCCCTTCTTGCTGTAAATAATATGATGTATAACTATTAAAATGTATAATCCGTAAATCTGTTTGATAATACGACAGTCCTACAAAAACGGACACTAAAACTATTAACTTACCAAGTGATCGCCACCAATTAGACGATTGTAAGACTTTAAAAACACCGACACCTATAATGGCTATCCCTATCGCAAAGATATAGTACATTTGATTGAGTACAGGAAAATAATTTCCATACCCTAGTATTGTTCCTATAATGATAGATCCTAATATAACATGTGCCCATTGACTATGAGTTAACAC
>URPT01000121.1 GCA_900549845.1 uncultured Veillonella sp.
GGTAGTGCCATAGAAATTAGTACAGCAACTACTCGCATTATGCTGGATTTTGGTAATGAATTAAGTTTAGATGAAAAGTATACACCTATAAATCTGGATATAGACGGCGTTACAAAAGGGATAGCAGATTGTGATGGTATTATAATCTCTCATTATCATATGGATCACTTAGGACAACTAACCTCTGTACTTCCAGAAATCCCATTCTATATGGGAGAATTAAGTAAAGAAGTGGCTATGATAGCTGCTGAATATCAAGATAAAAACTTATACTTAAGATTATTAGGTGCAAATACATTTCGTGGAGGCGAAGCTTTTACTATTGGAAATATACATATTAGACCTCTTGTTATCGACCATAGTGCTGCTGATAGTTATATGTTTGTCATTGAAGCAGAAGGTAAACGTGTCTTATATACAGGTGATTTCCGGATGCATGGGTTGCGCCATCACGTATTAGACAAATTAGTTAACACCTATATAGGTGAGGTTGATGTATTAATTACAGAGGGCACCTCATTGTCTAGAGACGCAGATGATTGTATATCTGAAGCCACAGTGTTAGACGATATTTCTTCATATATCCAAGATGGGAAATATGTTTTTATTATGAGTTCCTCTACGAATATTGACCGTATTATGGGGATTTGGCAGAATATGCCAACTGATAAAGTACTCATTTGTGATGCTTATCAGAAAAGAATATTAGATACTGTGATTAATAATGTATATTATGAAAGTTCTTTGTATCGTAGACATGATATCCCATTAGTTATTGATAAAGGGACATATCCTAAATACTATATGGATCATGGATTTGTATCTTTAGTAAGAGGGACAGAAAATTTTATTTCTAAAATTAAAGAGTTCCCTAAAGATGATGTACGTATTATATATTCTATGTGGACAGGATATATTGAGGAGAATTTAGCATTGAAAGAATTGTTAGATACATATCCATCTTATATATGTCATGCCAGTGGTCATGTCTCAAAGGACGATTTAGTTCAGTTCATAGAAATGGTTGATTCTGATATTGTTATTCCGGTTCATACTGATACCCCTGAAAAACTAAGGAGAATACTACCTAATAGAAATATTTATGTCGTTAATGATAAAGAGCCATTTATCATATAATTCCTTTAAGAAATTCCATTTATGTTGTATAATAAATAAAAAGAGAGCCATCAACGTGTGGTTGCGTTAGGCTCATCTTATAAATGTTTTCTTATTATTGCCTAGCGTGCGAGTATTTTGAATACTCTGTTGCGTTAGGCTTTTGTCTTTATACTATTTGAATAGTGCAAAGAGTGATATTGCTATGGAAATTACAAAAAGAATTAAGTAGTACTTTTCGAATTTGCTCATAGTATCACCACCTTTCGGTGATGAGCCTAACTCACGTGATGACTCTTAGCATTAGTATATCAATGTAATTTTAGGAAAAATAGAATTGACATTTGGTTATATACCAATTTTTGCGTAGTATTTTACTACGCTTTTTTATTGAAAAATATCAAAACTATATAGGATTAACTTTGTTTTTGATATAATCTAAATAAATACATATTATAGTGCGATTTTACATGAAAGTGGTGTCTTTATGCTGACGATTAGCAATAAAGGATGGCTTTTTACTTCTATATTAAGTGCTTTGATGGCGTTTACATCGTTGTCGACGGATATTTATTTGCCTGCCATGCCAGAGATGGGGCGTGATCTCCATGGTGATGCAGAATTAACGTTGACTGGTTTCTTAATAGGTTTTGCGCTGGCTCAGCTTTTTTGGGGAGCTGTTAGCGATAAAATTGGTCGTAAGAAGCCGCTAATTATAGGGATAGTCTTATTTATCATAGGCTCAGTAGGCTGTGCCTTGAGTTCTTCCATGATGGAACTATTAGCTTGGCGTGTCTTCCAAGCCTTTGGCGCTTGCGTAGGGCCTATGTTATCACGAGCTATGATTCGTGACTTATATGGTCGTACTGAAGCCGCAAAAATGTTATCTACATTAGCCATTGTTATGGCTATAGCTCCTATAGCAGGGCCGATGCTAGCAGGGCATTTACTCGTATGGTATACATGGCATTCCATATTTTGGTTGCTTGTTGCCATCGGTATTCTAATGCTTGTTGCCGTATTAATCATTCCTGAAACACATCCTGTAGAGAAGCGTAGTAAAAAGTCTATAGGTCATACCTATAATAATTATTGGATTTTATTACGTAATAAAGGCTTTATGAAATATACGCTATGTGTTAGCTCCTTTTACATTGCTATCTATGCGTTTTTAACAGGATCACCTTATGTATATATTGATGTCTATGAGGTACCAAAAGAGTATTTTGGATATCTCTTTTCCGTTAATATTATTGGTGTTATGTTACTAAGCGCCATCAATCGCCGAATCGTAAGTGCTATACGCCTCGATAGATTATTGCGATATGCCACATTGTTTGCAGCTATTTGTGTATCCGTTGTAATGGGCTTGATTGTCTTAGGCTACCATTCGCTGTGGTTAATCGTTATTGGTTGTTTTTTATTCTTCTCTATGAACGGCATCATTGCAGCTGTAACGAATGCATTAGCATTAGATAGAGCAGGTAGAATGGCTGGCTCTGGGGCAGCATTATTAGGGGCTATGCAATATGGTAGTGGTATTGTATCATCGTTGATGCTTACCTTCTTGCCAAATGACTCGGCAGATCCTATGATGGGGGTCATTACATTATTTGTTATTATCTGCGCTATTATCGCTTTTCCTGAGGATGAAAAATATAATCGTATATAATATTGGTGAAAGCAAGGGTTTAAATTTGAACTCTTGCTTTCATTCTTTTTTTAGGTTATAATAGTAAGGCTTATTGATGGTAAGCACTTCCTACCCCTATGTGTCGATAGGGGCATTAGTCCGAAAGAGGAGGTGATTTTGTATGAACAAATACGAAGTCATGTTTATTGTGAAACCAGCTGAAGAGGAAGCAACTAACGCTGTTATTGAAAAAGTAGAAGCTTTAATTGCTCGTGTAGGCGGCACAGTAGAAAAGGTAGATCGTTGGGGCAAGCGTCGTCTTGCTTACGCTGTGAAGAAATTCACTGACGGTTTCTATGTATTGATTAACTTTGAAGCAGCACCTGCTGAAATCAAAGAAATCGATCGTGTATTGAAAATCAACGATGAAGTCCTAAGACATCTAATTGTTAAACACGAAGCATAATTAAAGCCTGGAGGAAAACATGAACTCTGTACAAATTCTAGGTAATTTAGCTCGTGATCCTGAAGTACGCTATACCAAAACTGGTCGTGCTGTAGCAACTTTCACAGTAGCTGCCACAAACACCTATATTGATTCCACAACAAATGAGACGAAAGAACAAACTGCTTTCATCAACTGCGTTGCTTGGGGTAAACTTGGTGAAGCGGCAGGCAATCTTCGTAAAGGCAGTCGTTGCTTTGTAGAAGGTCGTTTGCAAACTCGTTCTTACGAGACTCAGGACGGTCAAAAACGGTACGTTACTGAAGTAGTAGCGAACTTTGTGGGCCAATCCCTTGATATGAATACTAATTCTTTCGAAGGTGGGTCCAATTTTGATAGTTTCAGTACAGGCGGCGATGACGAAAACATCCCGTTCTAGTGTCAGGGACTCCTACTAATTCGAAAAGGAGGATTCGCAATGAGAAGAGATAGAGGCAGAAAGCCAAGAAGAAAAGTATGCGTTTTCTGTGCAGACCATATCGATCAAATCGACTATAAAGATGTTGCTAAACTTCGTCGTTTCACGACTGAACGCGGCAAAATCTTACCTCGTCGTATTTCCGGTACTTGCGCAAAACATCAACGCAAATTGACTACATCTATCAAACGTGCACGTGCAATCGCTTTATTGCCATTCACTGCTGAATAATTGATGAATCAAGGCGGTATAACCATTTGGTTGTACCGCCTTTTTGCTTTTATGGATAGGGATTATGCGTTTGGCACATAATCCTTTTTTATATTCCTTTGATTCTCAGGGATTATCATATTTACTGAATTTAATAAATATTCAATATAATAGATGTAGAAATATATGATGAAAATTTATAATAATACCTTTAAAAATAGAGTTTATATGATTAATCTGTATAAGTGAATTAATCAAACTTATGCATATAATCAGAAAAGCTTATGGTTTTTATACTATAATGTGAGTATATGCTTAGTACTGTAAAGTTCAGTGAAAGGTGGTAAGTACATGGGATTTTTGAAAAAGGATATATCCCGTCGCCAGTTTATTGGTGGTGCTTTAGCGTTAGCAGCCGCATCAGCGGTACCGTCGTTTATACGAGGTGCCTATAAGCCAACACAATCTGATTCGTTACAAGTGTGGACTTGTGGTGGCTTATCAGAAGCATTTCTCGACTTAAACCAAGTCTACACGATGCACACAGGGCACAATATTCAGTACACTGGTGCCTTTGCAGGTGCTATTGGTAAATCGTTGCTTGCAGAAAAGAGTCGTACCGAAGTCTTTGGTGCTCGCGGTTTAGAGTTGGCAAAGAATATGCGTAAAAAGGGCGTAAGCATGGCTTTTGAACCATTATGTTTTACGGATTATGTCATCGTTACACCTAAGGGAAATCCAGCAGGAATTAGGGATTTGAAGGATATGGCAGAGCCTGGTGTACGCGTTATGTTGCCATTAGGTGCCTCACCTCCTGGTAGTGCTTCCGTAAAGGGGATTATGAAACTGTCAGGCTTAACCGATGGCATTATGAAAAACATGATAGCCGAAAATGCTTGTGTAATCTCCATGATGTGTGACCTTG
>URPT01000122.1 GCA_900549845.1 uncultured Veillonella sp.
ATAATAGTCTGCCAAATTCTCGTACTTTTTAGAAGTGTAGGTTTACTCACCACACCGTCGATATAGATAGAGTCACTTTCATAAGCAACAGTGAAAATATCATCCTTAGTTTTATAGCCATATAAGGCCGCTACAGTATCACCAATATTGCCATTTCCAGGCGTAATAATAGCCACTCGATCATCGATGATGAGCTTAAAGGAAATGTGTGGATTACTAAGAGCTAATTTTCCCACAATCTCTTGGATCTTAGACGATTCTGTACGTTCTGTTTTTAAGAATTTACGACGAGCCGGCGTATTATAGAATAAATCTCTAATTTCAATTGTCGTTCCAGGTGCTGCACCGTAAGGAATACAATCAGTAAAAGTACCACCATCTACGGTAATACGGGTTCCTAAATCAGCATCTGCTTTACGTGTAGTCAAGGAAAAATGAGATACAGAGGCAATACTAGCCAATGCTTCACCACGGAAGCCGAGGGATGCAATATCAAATAAATCCTCTACATGCTGAATTTTAGATGTTGCATGCCGTAGGATTGCTAACCGCGCATCCTCTTCAGTCATACCAATGCCATTATCGGTAATGCGCATATATGCCACACCACCATCTCCAATTTCTACCTCTATATTTGTAGCAGAAGCATCGATAGAGTTTTCAATGAGCTCTTTAATAACTGATGCGGGGCGCTCAACGACTTCACCAGCAGCTATCTTATTGATTGTGGTTTCATCCAATACATGAATGGTAGCCATTATTTCCCGCCTCCTTTACGAGCCTCCTCTTGTAGTTCATATAATTTATTTAATGCTTCAATAGGTGTCATGCTCATTACATCCACTTCCAGTAAGCTATCAACTACTGAATGAGTAAATAGGTTACCTAGTGGAGAATCACTCACTTGTTTATTGGTTGTTTTAACCACATTAGTAGGTTGACCGCCAATCACACGATTATTTAAATCACTAGCATCATGACTTTGATCTTCCAAGGATTCCAAAATCACTTCTGCTCGTTTTAGTACAGAATTAGGTAAACCAGCCAGTCTAGCTACGTGAATACCATAGCTACGGTCTGCACCACCTTTAATGATGCGGCGCAAGAAGGCCACATCCTTACCTTTTTCTTTTACTGCTACAGTATAATTTTTTAATTTACTATAGCTTTCTTCTAAACAGATTAACTCATGGTAATGTGTGGCAAATAATGTTTTGCCATGAATATGCTTGCAAATATGCTCTACTACAGCTTGGGCGATACTCAATCCATCAAAGGTACTCGTACCACGACCAATTTCGTCGAGAATAATCAAGCTATTGTGTGTGGCTTTTTCTAATATATATGCTACCTCTTTCATTTCTACCATGAACGTACTTTGACCTGTAGAAATATCATCACTAGCACCTACGCGCGTAAAGATACGATCTACAGGTGAAATAGATGCCTCCCGAGCAGGAATGAAGGATCCAATTTGAGCCATAATCATTAAAATTGCCGCTTGACGCATATACGTTGATTTACCTGCCATGTTAGGTCCTGTAATGAGCAAGAACTCCTCATCATCATGATTTAAAACGATATCATTCGGTACAAAGACCTCACGTTTTAAGAATTTTTCAATAACAGGATGACGACCATCGCGAATATTAATTTGTCCATTCATTACAATGGTAGGACAAATATAATTCTCTTCATAGCCTACAAGTGCTAAGGAAGCTAATACATCAAGCTCAGCAAGAGCACGAGCTGTCTCTTGTACATCTTTTATAACGAGTTTAATATCATTTCGTAATTGTTGATATAGTTCATGTTCTAAGGCGATTATCTTGTCTTTAGCGCTTAGAATTTTGATTTCAAACTCTTTTAATTCTGGTGTAATATAACGCTCTGCATTGGCTAAGGTTTGTTTTCGAATGAAATAATCCGGTACTTGTTCAGATTTACTATGAGATACTTCGAAATAGTAACCAAACACCTTATTATAGCCAGTTTTAATTTTAGATAAACCGGTAGCCTCTTTAATATCAGCTTCCATCTTGGCTAACCATTGTTCGCTATTCGTAGCCAATGAACGTAGTTCATCTAAATCCGGATTAAAACCATCTTTAATAACTCGACCTTCTTTTAATGTCAGTGCAGGCTGATCAGCAATAGCACGACATAATAGGTCATAAATATCTTTATGATCTTGAATACGATCATTGATAGAAGTTAATGATAAACTGGCACATGTGCTTAATATATTTTTAATATCTGGCAAAACAGCTAACGACTCACGAAGTGCTGTTAAATCACGTGGTGATACAGAACCAGTTTCTACACGACCTACAATACGTTCAAAATCATAAATACAATCTAGCAGACTGCGGATATGAGAGCGTTCTGCGCCACGTGTAATAAGTTCTGCTACAGCAGCTTGTCTACGTTGTATTTGATTAACATCCGTCAATGGACTTTCAAGCCATTGTTTTAAAAGACGTGCCCCCATTGGCGTCAACGTACGATCAAGTACATCAAGCAGTGTACCTTTTTGACCACCGTCTCGTAGGTTATGAGTAATCTCTAAATGGCGCAAAGAAGATGTATCTAAAATTAAACGATTTCCTACACTCAATTGATGAACATAGTTAATGTGAGAAATTTCAGACTTAATGATATCCTCTAAATATAAGAGCATATAGCCCAAAGCTTCCCATACATCCTCTTCCATGAGACCTAGATCACCAAAGTGAGTAACAGCCTTTTCCGCTACTTCACGCTGTGTATGATATGTACTAAAGGGAGATAATACAATATTACTGAATTGATTATCCATGAAGTCTTTTATATCTTGCGGTAATACTGTTCCCTCAGGCAATATAATTTCACTTGGACGATACATGCTGAGAGCATCAAACATATCGCTTCGTTTTTCACAATCAGTAATGCGATGCCAAATAACTTCCCCTGTAGATACATCAGAAAATACAAGTATCCATGCATCTTTTACCATATAAAATAACGATAAAAAGTTATTTGACCGTGCATCATTACCATTTTCAGTCATTACAGTCCCTGGTGTAATGACCTTAATAACGTCACGCTTAACGATGCCCTTAACTGCTTTAGGGTCTTCTAATTGTTCACAAATAGCAACCTTATAGCCTTTTTTTACCAAAGTTTCTATATAGCTTTCAGCAGCATGAAAAGGAACGCCACACATCGGTGTGCGTTCCTCATCTCCTGTTGGGCGACCGGTTAAGGTTATATTAAGTTCACGAGATGCAATTAATGCATCATCATTAAATAATTCATAAAAGTCACCTAAACGAAAGAACAGTAATTCTTCAGAATATCTAGATTTAATATCTAAATACTGCTCCATCATAGGTGTTTGCTTTTTTGCCATACTTACCCCTTTTGTATTGTACCGTAGCAAACCCAAGTTTGTGCTTTATCAATATAGGCTGGTACGGTTTCGCCAATTGATAAAGAGTCGTCTTTCGGGAATAATACCATTTTATTGCCCGATGTGCGACCAAACCACATATCTTCATCACGAGGACTTGGCCCCTCTACAATAATATCAAACACTTGCCCTTCCATAGGTTTATTTAGTTCATAAGAGATTTCATTTTGCACATCCATCAATGTTTGTAAACGTACCCGTTTAACCTCTTCTGGAACTTGATCATCCATAGTTGCTGCTGGCGTTCCAGAACGTTTAGAATAAATGAATGTATAAGCCATATCATAGCGTACATCTTTTAACAATTGTAATGTAGCTAGGAAGTCTTCCTCTGTTTCCCCTGGGAAACCTACGATAATATCTGTAGTAACTACTACATCTTTAATTTTCTCACGACAGTAAGAAAGTAGTTCTTTGTAATGATCCACCGTATAATGACGGTTCATTTTCTTCAAAATACGGTCTGAACCGGATTGAATTGGTAAATGTAAATGGGTAACGATATTAGAGGAACGCCCAAGTGCATCTATCATAGATTTAGTCATATCTTGAGGGTGACTCGTCATATAGCGAATACGTTCAATTCCTGGAATGCCATCGAGGGCATCAACTAATGTACCAAAATCAGTACCATCTTTGAAATCTAAACCGTAAGAGTTTACATTTTGCCCTAACAACGTGATTTCTTTAAACCCTTTTGCACCTAGTTCAGTAACCTCTTTTACAATGGCTTCTACAGGACGACTTATCTCTCTACCACGAACGTGAGGAACAATACAATAGGTACAGAACTTATTGCAGCCATTCATAATAGGTACCCATGCATAAAAGGTGCCATTAGGTTTCGCTTCCAATTCAGGTAGTACAGAATTATCCATATCCACATTAATTTGATGTGTATGACCGCGTTGAACCTCTTCAATCATTTCATTAATATGTTGAATATTATGAGTACCTAATACAATATCAATATGTGGAGCCCGTTTAAACATTTCTGCTTGATTCTTCTGAGCCATACAACCTGTAACAGCAAGGATCAAGTTTTTATTTTTTCTCTTAAGTCTCATTAGCTCACCTATGCGGCCATAGACTTTAGTTTCTGCATTCTCACGCACTGCACAAGTATTTAATAAAATTAAATCTGCAGTTTCTACGTCCTCTGTTGGCGTATAGCCGACAGATTCTAACTGATGCGATAAGCGCTCAGAATCAGCAGTATTCATTTGACAACCATAGGTGTAAATATAATAAGACTTCATTCTAACTCCTATACTTTAACAATCTTACGTTTTGTTTCTATAATATTCTTAACTTTTATGGACATACGTTCAATA
>URPT01000123.1 GCA_900549845.1 uncultured Veillonella sp.
TCCATATGTTTAGGCTAGTAAATAATATGTGTCCAGGAAAATGGGTACATATCATTTGAGGGGCTTAATTCTTATTTTGCTTTTAAGGATTTTAGCTTTTCATCCATATGTACTGTGTCTAAGAAACGAACAGTACCAGTTTTAGAGCGCATTACGATAGTATGTGTACGCGCACCACCTGGGAAGTATTGAATAGCATTCAATAAGTTACCGCGAGTAATAGCAGTAGCCGCGAAGATAACATCATCTGTACGAACGAGATCATCCAATGTAAGTACTTGATTTACATCGGCAATACCCATTTCATGACAACGACGAATTTCTTCTTCTGTTTCTGGTTTCAAGCGGGCTTGCATATCGCCACCTACGCATTTCAAAGCAGCTGCAGCCAATACGCCTTCTGGTGCACCACCAGTACCAACAACCATGTGCACACCAGAACCTTCAATACAACATTCCATAGCTGGGTTAACATCACCATCAGAAATTAACATAATACGTGCACCAAGGTCACGCGCTTCTTTCATCAAGCCATGATGACGTTCACGATCTAGCATAACAAGTGTGATTTCATCGACATTGCGATTCATTTTTGCTGCTACATTTTTGATATTTTCAGTCAAAGATTTAGTAATATCAATAGCACCTGCACCACGAGGGCCAACGCAAAGTTTTTCCATATACATATCTGGTGCATGTAACAAGCCACCTTTTTCAGCAATAGCCATAACTGCAATCGCACCATTTTGGCCTTTTGCAATCAAGTTTGTGCCTTCAATTGGGTCAACTGCGATATCTACTTCTGGGCCACCAGCACCTACATGTTCACCAATGTAAAGCATAGGCGCTTCATCAATTTCGCCTTCACCGATAACTACTGTACCAGAAATACGAACAGAGTCAAATGCTTGACGCATTGCATCTACAGCAAGACCATCCGCTGCATCCTTTTGACCGCGACCAAGTAAACGACCACTGCGTAAAGCAGCCGCTTCAACGACACGAGCAAATTCCAAAGATAATGTACGATCCATAATAGGCCTCCTTATAAGTCCTGTGTGTATTGTAATATGACTCTTACATTGAGCCGAATACTTAACTTATTGATTAGCTTGTTTCCAATCTGCCATAAATTTTTCAAGCCCTGCATCCGTCAATGGATGTTTCATAGCTTGCATAAGTACTTTGAATGGCACTGTTGCAATATGAGCACCAGCTTTAGCACATTGAATGATATGCAATGGCGTTCTCACACTGGCTGCAATAATTTCGGTTTCAATGCCATGAATAGCAAATATGTCTGCAATATCTTGAATTAATGTAAGGCCGTCCATGCTGATATCATCAATGCGACCCACAAATGGGCTCACATAGGTAGCACCTGCACGAGCTGCCAATAAAGCTTGGTTAGCAGAGAAGATTAAGGTTACATTTGTTTTAATACCTTCTTTGCTCAACACGGCAACAGCTTTAAGACCTTCTGGAGTCATAGGCACTTTAATAACTACATTGGAGCCTAATTTTACAAGCTCATGAGCTTCTGCAATCATGCCTTCTGCATCAGAAGCAATAACCTCTGCACTTACAGGACCTTCTACAAGATTTGCAATTTCAGAAATAACTTGTTTTAAGTCGCGTTTAGCTTTCACGATAAGGGATGGGTTAGTAGTCACACCATCGATAAAACCAAAAGCATATGCTTCTTTTATCTCATCAAATTCTGCGGTATCAATAAAGAACTTCATCAAATGCCCCCTCTTATTTTGCTGCCTTGATTACTTCTACGCCACCCATGTAAGGAACAAGTACCTTAGGAATTACAACAGAGCCATCAGCTTGTTGGTAATTTTCCAAGATAGCTGCTACTGTACGGCCTACAGCAAGACCAGAGCCATTTAATGTATGAACGAATTCTGGTTTACCTTTAGGTCCACGACGGAATTTAATATTTGCACGACGAGCTTGGAAATCAGTCATATTGGAGCAAGAGGAGATTTCTCTGTACTTGCCTTGAGCTGGCATCCATACCTCTACGTCATATGTTTTAGCAGAACCAAAGCCAATATCACCTGTGCAAAGTGTAATGACACGGAATGGTAATTCCAATAAACGCAATACTTCTTCTGCATTATCAGTTAACTTTTCTAATTCTGCGTAAGAATCTTCAGGCTTAGCTAATTTAACCATTTCAACTTTGTTGAATTGATGTTGACGGATAAGACCACGTGTATCACGACCTGCAGAACCAGCTTCAGCACGGAAGCACGCTGTAAATGCAGTATAGTATTTTGGCAATTCCTCTTCGCTCAAGATTTCACCGCTATGATAATTAGTCAATGTAACCTCTGCTGTAGGGATCAAGAAGTATTCAGTATCCTCTACATGGTACATATCTTCAGCAAACTTAGGCAATTGGCCAGTACCTGTCAATGTCTCACGAGTTACCATATATGGAGTCATCATTTCAGTGTAGCCTTGTTTATCTACATGAAGATCAACCATGAAGTTAATAAGAGCACGTTCCAAACGAGCACCTAAACCTTTATATACTGTGAAACGAGCACCACTCATTTTACCAGCGCGATTGAAATCAAGAATATCAAGATTTTCACCTAAATCCCAATGAGCTTGTACATCAAAATCAAATTGACGTGGTTCGCCCCATTTACGTTGTTCCACATTTTCATCTTCATCAGCACCAACAGGAACAGATGCATCGCACATATTTGGCAACATCAACGCCGCATCACGTAATTTAGCTTCTACATCGCGGATACGATTATCAAGCTCTGCAATATCATCGCCTACTTTTTTCATTTCTGCGATTTTATCATCCGCATTTTCTTTATTGCGTTTTAATTGGCTAATTTCTTCAGTTACGGAATTACGAAGAGCTTTTAACTCCTCTACTTTACCAATCAACTGACGACGTTCATCATAAGCGGATACAAAGGTTTCTAAATCGCCATTCGTGTGACGATTATCTAAGTTTTGTTGCACTAAATCAATATTTTCACGGACAAATTTCAAGTCTAACATACTATAAACCTCATCTTCCAACTATGCTACGAACAATATATTCAATACGTTTAAGTATACCATATATTGGTGTATTTATCATTAAATTATAAGCTATCTACTAGATTTCTAATTAATTTTTATGCTATTCATCATCATCTTCTTCTAGTAAATAATCTTTAGCCATCCATTTTCGGGTACCTGTGAAAGAAATGGTTACCCATTTTTCCGTTGGGTTCCCTCCGATTTCTTGGTCAATTTCATTGCGAATTGCATCGATTTCAGCAATCGTTTGATATGGGAAGTTCTTGCGAACTAAAATATCAATTTCAATAATTCGAGTATTCCCATATACTTGTACACTAGAAACGTAATCTTTGAAATTGTACTTTTCCATAAAGCGATCCATAATTTCTTGCACTTCATTATGTAATGAAGTTGGTGCCCATCCCAATACTTGTTTTACGGATGGGATAATAATGCGGAACGCGGATGGTATCATCTGTACGGCCAATACAATGAGAACAATCGGGTCAATATAAGCGGCCCAATCAGCATATTCAGTTCCTTCTAACATAATAGCCACTACAAAGCTGATCAAGATAGCTGCTTCAAGTAACGCATCAACATACCAACTCACATTATCAAATTTAATTAAATTAGACTGTAAGCTTTTATTAATCCGTCGTACATATAAGTAATAGATTGTGTCAGCGACGGTGAAGAAGATGGCATAATAAATAGCTGGTCCAAAATCTACATGGCGGCCACCCGATATAAGATCTGTAATGCCACTAGATAGAGCGTAAATTACAATTAGTAATATAAAGAAGCCTTCTACGGCAAGTACCAAAGGTTCGAACTGCCAATAGCCAAATTGAAAGCGCTTACTCGTTTCACGGGCTATTAACTTGGCCGTCATGAGCATCATGATTTTAATTACAACATCGACAAAGGAAAATACCCCATCTAATAAAACTGCGCTAGATCCTGTAACAATCCCCATTATAGTGCCACTTACTGCTACAAGGGCCATTAATCCTACGGATTGCATAAGTAACTTCTGTTCTATAGAGCGCCTTGCCCCTAATATATCCATCAAGTACCCCACTTTCTTAATTTATATATCTTTTTATTATACACCACGGGCATTGAAGCGCAACACGAGGTCAAAATAAAACAGGTAGCTTGCATGATATACAAACTACCTGTACTGGCTATTATTTAAATTTTGTTCCTCTTTTTAGCGTTATCAGAGCTGAAATATCAACCTTGGGGATTAGGTAATACGCTGCCCCCTACATAGCGCTTAACGATATGTCGATCATCACCAACATATAACCAACGCTCTAACCGCTCCTCTAAGGTGCGTTCATTTGGGTCAAATAGTGATGTATCATCAATGATAAGGGCATCTAGGTCACAACCTTTTTCAAAGCTACCAACCTTACCAAAGAACTTGCCTCCACCCTTCGTAGCCATATAGAAGGCTTCACTTAATGTGAGGGGTGCATAATTTGAATCTACTTCCACCCATTTCATTTTAGATAATCCAATGGCTTCTGTAAGAACCTTTGCCATTGATACCATATGACCACCAGATATATCAGAGCCTAAACCAATT
>URPT01000124.1 GCA_900549845.1 uncultured Veillonella sp.
ACATCTTCAGCAAATGACATAGGTATCCCTTCTCATTAATGATCATCTCGTTGGAGATAATACTCTAAGATATGTGGTTCAGTATCCGATTGCATGGCGTGAACAATATCCATAATTACTTTACCCAACCGTTCTGGATCATGAACAGCTGGCTTTTTCGGACTAATTAAAGTAGCCCGAATCGTGCGAATCCCTTTAGCTTGTAGTTTCTTAGTATCTAATGCTACAGGCTCTGAACCTACGGCACTATATTGTTCTACCATTTGAATTGGTAGTGGACCATCGTTTGCCAGTACAGTATCTACAATACCTTCCCCACCATGAGCGATGAGTGCCTCCACATGATCACTAAGCGTATAACCTGAAGTTTCTCCAGGTTGAGTCATAACATTGGCAATATAAATTTTATTTGCCTTACTAGCACGTATATGAGATGCAATTTTATCGGTTAACAAGTTTGGAATGATACTTGTATATAAACTACCAGGTCCAAAAATGATGACATCTGCTTCATCGATAGCACGTAACGCAGCACCTTCCGGCTTTGGTTGCGCCGGTTCGCTATACATATGGCGAATGGTTTTACCAGAGTTTGGAATATTACTTTCACCTTCTACAATGGTACCATCTGTCATCTCAGCTACCAATTTAATGAACTCTGTAGATGAAGGAATTACACGACCGCGCACACGTAGTAATTTACTAGCTGCTTCAAGTGCTTCCTCCACATCGCCATCGTATACTTGAGCAAGTGCTGTAATAAAGAGATTGCCAAAACTATGACCAGATAGCTCATTTTCCCCTTCAAAGCGGTAGCGGAAAAGATTTTCCATAACCCCTTCTTGTTCTGCTAATGCTACCAAGCAGTTTCGCAAGTCACCAGGGGCAATCATTTTAAAATCTTCCCGTAAACGACCTGATGAACCACCATCGTCAGCTACTGTAACAATAGCTGATAAATTAGATGTGTGTGTTTTCAACCCACGCAATAGGTTAGATAACCCCGTACCACCGCCGATAACAACGATTTTAGGACCTTTATCAAGGCGTATATTTTGGAAGATAATATCTGATACCTTACTATCAGGATTAGGCAATACAGCACGAATAATCGTTTTAATAACCTTACTAGTACCAATTAGCATTAGAACGGCGCCAATCGATAATATAACTGCACCCACAGCAATGAGCACATTATAATTGTAAAAGCCTGTCATATTATAGGAAAAGGCCAGTACAACATCTTCAAGAACGGCAAGCCATTGATAGTTAAATATCAATGATATGCCAATGATTAAAAGACCTACACCACAACTAAATAGGGCAAGCCAACGTTTTATATTTAGGCCCGGTATAAGCCACCGAAACCATCTTTTTCGCAACATAAGAACCCCTATCTAGTTACCAAGTGTTTTAATTTCATGAGGATTATAATCTTCTTCTACATTATTTTTCATCATATCTCGATGTTCTACAGAAACACGATACCCCTTTTCTAATAGATGGGAATATAATGCTTCTGCCATAGCTACAGATCTATGCATACCACCAGTACAACCTACAGCCACGATAAATTGAGATTTCCCTTCTTGCTCATAATTAGGCACAAGGAAATCTATGGTATCAAAGTATCGTTTTTTAAATTCCTCTGTAACCTCAAAGGAGTGAATGTATTCATTAACAGCTTTCACACGGCCTGTTTTATGACGGAAATCTGGAATATAGAATGGATTTGGTAAAAATCGAACATCCCAAACCATATCAGCATCTAAAGGGATTCCATATTTAAAACCAAAGCTCACTACTGTAATAGACATGCCATGACCTTCGTCTACTTGAGTAAAGCGAGTTTTTAAATACTCTTTCAAGCTAGCTGTCTTCATATTTGTTGTATCAATAATAAAGTCTGCTTTATGACGTACAGAATTTAAAATTTGACGTTCTTCTTTTAATCCTGTAGTAATCATTCCATCTGGAGCTAACGGATGGCTACGACGACTTTCTTTATATCGTCTAATTAAAGTCTCATCAGTAGCATCCATAAAGACGATTTCATAATCTACCTTCATTTCTCTCAATGTTTCAAGAGAGGAGGAAAGAGCTTCAAAGAATTCACCGCCCCGGATATCTACAACTAAAGCCACACGGTTTGTACGTTCCCCACCTTGTCGACAAATCTCACTTAACTTAGGAATAAGTACAGGCGGAATATTATCAATACATAGATAACCCATGTCCTCTAATGCTTGAAGAACCTGCGTTTTACCGGCACCTGACATACCTGTAACAATTAATAAACGAAATGCTTCCATAGTTTTACTCCATTATAAAAGATTCTTTTCTATCCAGTGAGCTACACCATCTTCATTATGATGACCACATACCTCATGAGCCACAGCTTTTACATGATTCGTAGCATTTGAAACAGCTACTGAATACCCCGTTTCACTGAGCATAGAAATATCATTTTCAGCATTACCAAAAGAAATTATATGTTCTAAACCAATGTTATTATCCATGGCTAATTGGGCTAATGCACGTCCTTTTGATACATTAGGGGCAGTGATTTCAAGAAAATCTCGTTGACTGCGTACCAATGTAACTTCATTACCAACTGAAGGCGTTAAGATATCAATAATTCGATCAATACCCTCTTCTGTATCGATAACAATAAGCTTGTTAGGTTCCGAGGAAAGCGTATAGATTCTATCGCCTAAAAACTCAGCTACAGCTCCAGTCTGCTGTTCATAACGATCAGATTGCCAATTTCTATGATGACATAATAAATGATCATCTACATACGATTGTATATGCCAATCATAGTGTTGACCGAGTTCAAAAATGCGATGTACTACATCGATAGGAACCGTTTGTTCGAATAGCTTATATCCCGTTTCTAACTCCTGAATTAATCCACCGGAAAATAAAATCATCGGTACATTACCAAGCTGTAATGCAGTACCAATTGGTTTTGCTGTCTGATACATGCGCCCCGTAGCAATAGTTATACTAATCCCCTTCTGCTGTAAACGCTGCAATACATTTACCGTATACTCAGAAACCGTATTATCGCTACGTACCAAGGTTTCATCACAATCTATGGCGACCATTTTTATATGAGAAAAAGAAGGATTCATTCTTACCTCCTTTACAAGAAAATCTAATACTCTTTATTATACCATTTATAGTGCTTATATAGATAGAATATGCAGTAATGCACTAACATAAAAATATTTGCACACCCCAATAACAGTATTTATAAATCATACAATTTATGACTTATAAATATAACAGCTAATAAATGTAATATCTAAAATTGTCTAACATTACCAAAATTGCATAATAAAGAGTATTCTATATCAATTTATTATAGGAATATATATTAATCATAAAAAAAGAGACTCCCGAAGGAGTCTCTTTTATATGGTTAACTATCAAATTAGAATTTGTAGTTAAGGTCTGCACGGTAGAAGTCGTTAAGATCGTTACCGGATTGAGTTTTCCAGTCGAAACCGTAGTAAGCGGACAAGCCAACGTTGTTTTGCAATGCATAGTCAACAGTTGCCAACCAACCTTTGGAATCAGCACCATATTTTTGGTTCCAAGTGGAATCAATGATAGGAGCGTTTTCTTTTTGGTTGAAGTATTGACCTTTAACACCCCAAGTACCTTGTTTTGCGATGTTGTAGTTACCAAAGCCAAGACCTGCAGTCCAAGCTTGAGAATGATCAACATGGGAATCTCTCAACCATTCGCCACCAACCCAAACTTTGTCGAAGTTAGCATCAGCGTTGAAGCCATAGATATTTTTGTAACCATTAGTGCTATCTTGGTTTACACGATCGTAGAAACCACCAACCATAGTGTGTTTACCTACTTTACCTTTTAAGCCAAGGTAAGTGTTAGTTACGTTTTGGTCTTTAGTCAAGCCAGCTGCTTCGCCGGATACCATGTAACCGTAAGCTGCTTGAGCCATAATTTTGTCGTTACCAGCGTTCAATTGAGCACCGTCGAAAGTACCGTCAAATGCTAAACCGCCACCGATAGTTTGGCCGAAACGACCAGCTTTCAAGGATACGCGTTCGCCGAATTTATGGTTTACATAAGCGCGGTCGATTGTTGCGTTGGAGTTACCACCGTTTTGGGAGTTACCCAATTCGAAGTTACCAGAAGCCAAACGAACAACTGCGTCAGTGCGATCGTTTACTTTTGCGTTGAATTGTACACGTGCACGAGCGTCGAATTTGGATTTAGCATGTTCAGCATCTTTGTAACGAAGACGAGCATCACCAGTAACTTTTACATTACCAACGCGGTCTTCCAAGCGAGCTACACGAACGCCCAAGTTGTTCAATTCGTTGGAGAATTCATCAGCCAAACGGTTGATCATAGCTTGTTGTTCAGCGTTAGCGCGGTCTTGGTTAGCCATAGCTTTAGCTACCATTTGAGCCATTTCGTAACGAGTGATGTTATTTTGGCCTTTGAAAGTACCATCTGGGTAACCATTGATAACACCAGCGTTAGCCAATTGAGAAACTGCTTGGTATGCCCAAGAATCT
>URPT01000125.1 GCA_900549845.1 uncultured Veillonella sp.
GGGCTATGCGATTATTAGATAAATATATTTTAAAAGCTTTTGTAGGCCCATTCCTATTTGGGGTTTTTGCTTTTACTAGTATTTTTATTGGTACAGGCACATTGTTTAGGATTGCTCAATATATTACTGAATATGGGGCTCCATTATTGCTTGTTATGAAAGCCTTTGTATTGGCTTTACCAAGCATTGTTATCTTAACATTCCCTATGTCAGTTTTATTGGCTTCTCTTATGACATTTAGTCGTTTGAGTAGCACCAGTGAAATTGTTGTTATGCGTGCCGGTGGTCTTAGCTTTTTACGTTTAGCGATGCCGGTATATATCATCGCTCTTATCATCTCAATTGGGGCTGTCGCATTTAATGAATTTGTTGTACCACGTACAAATAATATGTATCAAACAATTGTACGGGAACAGATTATGAAAAATGCATCACCTCAAACACAAAATCATATCGTTTTAAAAACGATGAATGGTAATGATTTAGGTACATTGATGTATGCTAAAAGCTACAATGCAGAAACTAAAAAGTTAAGCATGATTACGGTGCAACAATTTGGTGAAGGTGGCAAGCTACAACAGGTTGAAAATGCAGATACTGCCGTTTGGAATGGTCAATATTGGGTGATGCAAAACGGCATCATTTATGATATTTCCGCTGGTGATGGTGTAGAACGTACAATGAAATTCAAGGAGCAATCCTTGCCAATTAAATCTGCACCAAAGGATATTCAACAAGATCAACGTAAACCAGAAGAATTAACAATCAAAGAATTACGTCATCAAATTAAAGCGTATAAGGCGGCGTATACGAATGCAAATAAACTAGAAATGGAAATGTACCAACGTTTTACAATTCCATTAGCTAGCTTTGTATTTGCTCTTGTAGGTGCTCCATTAGGCCTTCAAAAACAACGCTCTAGCTCATCTATTGGCTTTGGTATCAGTATTTTAATCATCTTTATCTACTATGGTGTGATGACATTTGCTGGTGCATTAGGTAAAGGTGGTGCATTGCCGACTGTATTTGCCGCATTAATTCCAGATACATTAGGTATCATTGCCGGTTTATATTTAAATTGGCGTGTATCCAAGTAACTTAGCGTATAAAGAAATAAATTTGACTTACGAAATATCGTATTTTTGAACAAAATAATTGTGTAATCTTAGGAAAGGAGGGACTCGATGTTAGTAGGTGTTAAAATATTAGTTATTATCGCCCTTATGGGTGGACTTATTGCCTACATGGGGGATAAGTTAGGCACCAAAGTTGGTAAGCGTCGCATGTCCCTCTTTGGATTAAGGCCTAAGCATACATCGATTATTGTTACTATCGTAACAGGTTTATTAGTTGCTGCTGCTACAGTAGGGGTATTAACCATTACTTCTCAAAGTGTAAGAACAGCACTCTTTGGAATGGACCAGTTGCGAGCAGATATGAAGCAACTCAATGATGAGGTGGCTGCTAAGACACAAGAGCTCATTCGAGGTCAAGCATTGCTTGAGCAAAATAAGCAAGAATTAGCAGAACGCATGGCTGAAATTGAACAAATTCGCAGTGAAGTTGAAGCTACCAAAGCGGAATTAGCTAGTGCACAAGCTGCTAAAGATGCGACTGCAGCCGAGTTAGCAACACTTCAAGCCTCATATGATGAAGTATCTAAAAAGTTAGCTGACTTAGAAGCTACAAGAGCTAAGATGGAAGCTCATATTAAGGATTTACAAGCAACGCAAGAACAATTGCAAAATGGCATTATTCATTTGCGTGAAGGAACTATTCTTTTCCAAGTTGATCAATTGTTGGCACAAGCTGTTGTTCGACCTGGGTTAAGTGAAGAAGATAGCCAAGCAGCCATCAAAAATATTATTGATGATACCAATAAATTGGTGCTACGCCGCCTTGGTATCGAAGATCAAGGGCAAGCTGTTGTATATGTAGAGCGTCAAAATATTGAGGTGGCTACACAAAAGCTTAATAGTGCAAAGACACCTATGGTCGTTCAAGTTGTAGCGGCTGGCAATATCATTGCTGGCGAACCTGCAGTGGCTATTATCCAAGTATATCCACAACAATTTATTTATAAAAATGGAGAAGTAATCCATTCTGCCGTAATGGATGGTGGGCCTAATGCTCAATCAGCTATGCTTCAATTCTTGAAGCAAGTAAATGAAAAGGCGAGAGCGAAAGGCATAATTCCAGACTCCTTATCTGGTGATATTGGAACTATACCAGGGGATGATTTATTTACTGCTATTAGACGTGTTGCTACTATACATGGCAAGGTTCATGTAGAAGCATATGTTGATGGTGATACATATTCATCTGGTCCTGTACATCTTAAGTTGCGTATTACTCAAATGCCTGTCTTTAATGATAAGGCAAAAATGCCAGCTTATTAAAAAATAGTACTTTGGTTTTATATACTTTAAATAAAGGTCTTATGTAATTTTTTACATAAGACCTTTATTTTGTGTTAAAATATAACTGCTGTATTTAAAGCGAGGATAGTTATATGACTGATACTACATACATTTTAGCCGTAGATCCAGGCAATGAGAAAACTGGTGTAGCAATTGTAACACCTTCTGGTACTATGGTGTGTCGTAAAATTATTATGACAAAACAGTTCAATGATGAAATTGAACGTACATTAACTGAATATTATGGTATTGTTCATATCGTATGTGGAAATGGTACAAATCATAAATATTTATATCCATCTCTTCAACAAATTGGACGAAATCACAGAATCACTACTAGCTTAATTGATGAATCGCATAGCACAGAGGAGGCTCGTAAATTATATTGGAAATATAATCCTCCTACAGGATGGCGTAAGATTATCCCTACATCTATGCAATTTCCACCGGAGCCAGTAGATGATTTAACAGCCTTTGTTATTGGCTTACGGTATACAAAACAGTTACGTCAAGCTGCTAACGATATACAAGGGGACATCATAGACGCTAGTGAGTTAGAAGAAAAGCGATTACATGCTATGGAGCAGTTGTACGGTAAAGGAGAAGTGCATGACAAATGAAACTTCAACGCATAACTGGTCAAACTTTATTATGCGTTGCTTAATGATGATTTTAGGGGCCTTAATTTACACCATAGGCTTAGATTTATTTTTAGTACCGAATAGCATCATCGATGGTGGTGTAGTTGGTATTTCCTTGATGGCTGCAGAGCTTTCAGGAATTTCTTTCAGTATTTTCGTTGTGCTCTTTAACTTGCCTTTCTTGTATATTGGCTATAGAGCTAACGGTAAAAACTTTACATTCTCTACACTGTTCTCTATCGTATGGATGGCTATTTTTTCAACCTTTGCTCATGATTTCACACCGATTACATCGGATCCATTTTTAGGATCTATCTTTGGTGGTATCATCTTAGGTATTGGGGTAGGCCTCATTATACGTAACGGTGGTTCTTTGGACGGCTCTGAAATCGTAGCCATCATATTTGATAAACGTTCAACCTTCTCTGTAGGTGAAATCGTAATGGCCATGAATCTTATTATTCTCGGCGCAGCGGGTTTTGTTTATAGTTGGAATAGTGCTATGTACTCCTTGATTGCATACTTCATTGCCTATAAGATGATTGATATTACAATTACAGGCCTTGATGAATCTAAAGGGGTCATGATTATTACAGATGCAGAGAATTCTAAAAAGATTGCAGATGCATTAAATGCGAACCTAAATCGTGGTGTTACCATCATGTATGGTGAAGGGGGCTATTTAAAGCAACCTAAACATGTTTTGTATTCTGTAGTGACAAGACTTGAGATTATGAGGTTAAAAAATACTGTTTATGAAGTAGATCCATCGGCATTTATTACGATTCAGGATGTACATGATGTATTCGGTGGTAGATTTACAAAAAACGGTCATTAAGGGGTTAATATGAGTAATAAAATAGTAAAAGAAATATTAGATTGGATTTATGCCATTGTATTAGCATTGGTTATTGCTATGGTAATCCATATCTTCTTGATTCAACCAACACGGGTATCTGGTGAATCAATGGAGGATACACTACATAATGGTCAATATTTAATTGTAACGAAGTGGCATCATATTATGAATGAAATGCCAAATTATGGACAAATTGTAATCATTGATAGTCGTGTTAATCGTGCACGTACTTGGATAGATGATGTAGAAGAACCATTGATGAACTATGCATCTGTCTTTAACAAGGCTACTCAAACAAATGATGTATGGGTTAAGCGCGTTATTGGTCGTCCAGGTGATGTATTAGAGTTTAAAGATGGTCATGTATGGCGCAATGGTGAGCAATTACAAGAACCATATACTAAAGATACAATAATGAATTATACACGTTCTACACCGGTTACTGTTCCAGAAGGGCATGTATTTGTAATGGGGGACAATCGAAATCACTCTAGCGATAGTCGCTTTATCGGTCCTGTTCCAGTTGATCACGTATTAGGTTTTGTATCCTATGCAATTTAATGCTTATAAAAGCCTTCCTATAGTGTTACTATAGGGAGGCTTTTTCTATTTAATATTAGGTATTGAAAGAAAT
>URPT01000126.1 GCA_900549845.1 uncultured Veillonella sp.
ATATCAGTAGTAATTGATAAATCCTTAATACGAGACCGTAAACTTGCAATCAAATCTTTATATTCTTGCAATGTATAATGGCGTTTCATCAACTTTAATACATGATCAGAACCGGCTTGTAGAGGTAAATGTAAGTGTGGACAAACACGTTTATTGGTAGCCATTAATTCTACTAACTCATCAGAAACTTCTACTGATTCAATAGATCCAAAACGAATGCGGTATAAATCAGGAATCTCTAATAAAGCTTTGACTACATCAGCCAACGTAGGGCGACCTGGCAATTCAACGCCGTAATTTCCCAAATGAATACCCGTTAACACGATTTCATGGAATCCATGTTCTACTAATCGTTTTGCTTCTTGTACAATATCATCAACTTTACGAGATTTTAATTTTCCTCGAGTATACGGAATAATACAAAAGGCACAGTAGTTATTACAACCTTCTTGAATTTTCATGAAAGCACGAGCTTTATCAGATTCATTACCATATAAAGGCATTTCTTCAAAGTTGGATTCGTTCATGATATCCCGTACAGCATTGATTTGACGCTCTGTAGATTCCAATTGTTCTACGAGCTCAACGATTTTTGACCGGTTATTAGTGCCGATAACGAGGTTAACACCATCGATAGCTGCAATCGCATCAGGATCAAGCTGAGCATAACAACCAGTTACAATCACATAGGCATCTTCGTTTTGACGCTTCGCTTTACGAATTAATTGACGAGATTTCTTTTCCCCCATATTCGTTACAGAACATGTATTAATTACATATATATCTGCTTTTTCATCGAAGTCTACTGCTTCGTAGTTATTTTGTAAAAATAAACCCTTCATAGCATCTGTATCATATTGATTGACACGACACCCTAAGGTTGTAAACGCAACGGTTTTCATTGCACCTCTCTATTCTTGTTTAATTTATAGTTCTAATTCATATTGAATCATCGCTAATGATCCAATAGCAGCAGTTTCTGCTCGTAAAATAGTAGTACCAAGAGAAACTGATTTTCCACCACTCTCTATAATAGCATTGATTTCGTTCTCTTGATAGCCCCCTTCTGGACCAATACAAATTAGTATGTCTGTAATTGACTCATCAGAGTTGACCTGTGAAAGAACATCTTTAATAGTATGTCCATCTTCATTTTCATAGGCTACCAATTTTAATGCATCAGATTCTATTTCTAATACTTGTGAAAGTTTTTCCCCCACTACAAGTGTTGGCAGTTGATTTCGACCACATTGTTGAGCTGCTTCTAGCATTATTTTCTCCCAACGAGTAGCCTTTGTTTGTAATTTCTTATCATCATATTTAGCAACACAATTAGCGGTAGATACAAGATAGACTGTATCAACATTTAACTCTGTCGCCTTTTGTAGAACCCATTCCAGCTTTTCACCTTTTAATAAAGATTGAACAAGGATAGTACGATAAGAAGATACATTTGACTCTACGTATTCAATAAGTTTTGCTTGAGCTTTGCCATCTATTTCTTCTGTAATTTGATATGTACCACACCGATTATCACTGCCTGTTACAGTAATAGGTTTCTCCATATTATGACGAAATACATGTAACACATGATGTGTCACATCTTTTGGTAATTCTATTCTTTCATCTAATGGTGTAGGAATAAAAATCTTTTTCATAGCTTTTCTAGCGCAAATGTATGCCAAGGCCCTGCAATGCGCTCCTCAATAATATGCCAATTAGCCTTAATATATGGCATGATTTCATCATACCGATCATCTATAATGCCACTAATAATTAAGATACCCTTATCCTCAAGTTTTTTACCAATTTGAGGTAATAGAATTTTTAGCGGATCCACTGTTAAGTTAGCTAAAATTATTTGAGCAGTACCATTGAAATCACTATCCAAATTACCACAAATAATCTCTGCAGATACATGATTATTCTCACAGTTAATGCGTGCTTGATTTGCAGCATATTCCTCAATATCAATACCAACCAAATGCTTGATACCTAAATGTGCTGCTACCAATAAGAGAATACCAGTTCCTGTACCAATATCTAAACAAGTAACTTGATCAAGATCCATAGATTCACTATAAGCTTTCAATAACTCTGCACAAGTCCGTGTAGTCTCATGGGATCCAGTACCAAAAGAAATATCTGAATCGATTTCAATAATGGTTTTATTATCTACATTATCGTATTCCTGCCATACAGGTTTAATAATCAAATTTGGTAGAATTTCTGTGGGTTCAATATATTGCTGCCAAGAATTGAGCCATGTAGATTCATCTAATATAGTAGTATCAATTGATGTAACACTAATATTAGCCTCTGTAAGACGATTTTCTAAATCTGACTTAATTGTATCTAAATCCAACGATGGATCTGCATACATAGTTAATTTAATTAAATTGGGTTGATTTTCTACATCTTCTTCTATAATTCCATTGTCTGCATAATCGTCAAAAAGAGTAGTCACCTCATCGGTGGCTACTCTTTCACAGACAATGGATACTTCTATCCACTGCATATATGCTCCTTTATAGGGAATGTGACGGAACAAACCATTCCTTCACATGAGCTGTTCATTTAGTCAAACAGTCCTTAATTTTTTCAAAGAGACTTTTGCTCACTTGTAAATTATTTACATCTTCGTTACTTTCATTTGCAAAGCGTAATAACAACTCACGTTGAGTATCTGTCAACTTCTTAGGCGTTTGGACAGTTACCACAATATGCTGGTCCCCTCGTTGTTTAGGGTTACGCAAATATGGAATACCTTTGCCCTTTACGCGGAATGCCGTTCCCGTTTGAGTACCTTCCGGAATCTTTAACTCTACTTTACCATCTAAGGTGTTAACTTGTATAGTCGCACCTAATGCAGCTTGAGCAAAGCTAATATTTACACGGCTAATAACGTCATTACCATTTCGTTCAAATTCCTTGTGAGGACGAACAAAGATATATACATAAAGATCGCCTTTAGGACCACCTAAAATGCCTGGTTCCCCTTCATTAGCAACACGTAAGCGAGAACCGCTATCTACGCCGGCAGGAATCTTGATAGAAATCTTGCGTTTAGCAAGCATTTCACCAGTACCACGGCATTTAGAACAAGGTTTTTCAATGCTTTTACCAGTACCATGACAGCGAGAACAAGTGCGAACGGACTGCATACGCCCAAATGGAGTATTTTGAATAACCGCTTCTTGACCAGAACCATGACAGTTTGGACAAGTATCGACACGAGATCCTGGTTCACCACCAGTACCATGACAGTGATCACATTCTTCATGACGATGCACTTCTATTTCCATAGATTTACCAAAGGCTGCATCTTCAAAGGAAATATCAATATCTTCGCGCAAATCATTACCTTTTTGAGGGCCTTGTTGTTGGCGACCACCGCCAAACATGCCACCAAAAATATCGCCAAAGATATCACCAAAGCCCCCAGCTTGACCACCGAAACCACCAAAGCCACCTTGGAAACCACCGGCGCCAGCGCCGCCTCCTTGTTTGAAGGCGTCGTGGCCGAATTGGTCATATTGAGCTTTTTTAGTTTCGTCAGACAATACTTCGTAAGCTTCGTTAGCTTCTTTAAACTTTGCTTCCGCTTCCTTTGGATTATCTTTATTTACATCTGGATGGTATTGGCGTGCCTTTTTACGGAAGGCCTTTTTGATTTCATCTTGAGAGGCATTTTTGCTAACCCCTAGGATGTCATAATAATCACGTGCCATTAGTTACCAACCCTTCTTATTTCTTGTCGTCATCCACTACTGTGTAATCAGCATCAACTACATTATCATCAGATTTTGTTTGTTGTTGACCTTGATCTGCACCACCAGCTGCTTGTTGAGCTTGTTGTGCTGCTGCATACATTTGTTCTGCTAATTTATGTAATGGTTGTTCCAAAGCTTCACTATCTTTTTTGATGTCTTCGATGTTGCCAGCTTCGATAGATTTTTTCAATTTATCTTTAGCTTCTTCAACTTCTTTCAACAAAGCAGTATCGCCTTTACCATCAAGTTCTTTCAATGCTTTTTCAGCTTGGTATACCAAGGAATCTGCATTGTTCTTAACATCTAATTCTTCTTTTCTAGCTTTATCTTCTGCTGCATGAGCTTCAGCTTCTTTAACCATGCGTTCGATTTCGTCTTCTTTCAAGCCGCTAGAAGAAGTAATTGTAATTTTTTGTTCTTTTTGAGTACCCAAATCTTTAGCTTTTACGTGTACGATACCGTTAGCATCGATGTCGAATGTTACTTCGATTTGAGGAACCCCACGAGGAGCTGCTGGGATACCATCCAAGTTGAAGCGACCCAATGTTTTATTATCTGCTGCGAACTCACGTTCACCTTGCAATACATGAATGGTCACTTCAGTCTGGTTATCAGCAGCCGTAGAGAAAGTTTCGCTCTTACGTGCAGGAATCGTTGTATTAGCGTCAATCAATTTAGTCATTACACCACCTAAGGTTTCGATACCCATTGACAACGGAGTAACGTCCAACAACACCACACCCTTAATCTCATCTGTTAAAACA
>URPT01000127.1 GCA_900549845.1 uncultured Veillonella sp.
AATCCTAGTGAGGAAAAACTAGATTTATTCCATAAGGTGCTTAATTATTTAGGTCAAAACCTAGTTCTCAGTACTGATGGTGTGACACCACGAGATTTCCAAAAAATCTTAGATGTAGTAAAAGGGCAAGATATTGAGCAAGTAGCTCAAATTATGACCTTGCGTTCCATGCAGCAAGCTAAATATAGTACCAATAATGTGGGCCATTTTGGCTTAGCATCCACATGTTATACGCATTTCACATCTCCAATTAGACGATATCCTGACTTAATGGTTCACCGCCTATTAAAAGCTGATATGCATTGGAAAAATGGCTATTCTAAATGCGATGTGGACGAATCATTCTTAGTGGGAGCTGTAGAACATTCTTCTATACAAGAACAAGTTGCCACAGAGGCTGAACGAGATACAGTAGATCTTAAAAAGACGCAATATATGGTTCCATTTGTGGGAGAAGTCTTTGAAGGAACTATTTCTAGCATTACGTCCTTTGGGATGTTTGTAGAGTTAGAAAATGGTATCGATGGTCTCGTGCATATGAGCATGATGAACGATGATTACTATTTCTTCGATGAAGAACATTTTGTGCTCGTAGGTAAGAGAACCGGTAAAACCTATCACTTAGGTGAAAAGGTAACTGTTACATTGGTGAAAGCTGATGTAGAAAAGAAACAAATCGACTTTGTACTAGGTGAAGTTAATAATCTAATGGCTATTCAAGAACAATTGCGCAATGGTTCTGACTATGCAAGTAGTCGAGATAGCTTTGGTGGTCGTAAAGGTCGTAAATCTTCGGTCAAATCTAGTAAAAAATCTTCCCGACGTGATAGTAGTAAATCTGGCCATTCTAGATATGATACTTTCAGTAAAAAATCTGGTAAAGGCAAATCAAGTCGTAAGAAATCTAATAAAACATCAAAGCGCAATCAATCTAAGAAATCTAAAAGTAAACGTAAACGATAGAGGTATATATGGCGAAACAATCTAGTCCATCTCTTATTGCTGATAATCGTAAGGCGCGTCATGATTTTAATATTCATGAAACCTATGAAGCCGGTATTGCTTTGACAGGTACTGAAATTAAATCCATACGTCAAGGTAAGCTGAACCTAAAAGACAGCTTTTGTCGCATTGATAAAGGTGAGCTCTTATTGTATGGCGTTCACATTAGTCCATACGAACAGGGGAACCGCTTTAATCATGAACCTGAACGAACTCGCAAATTGTTGATGCATAAATCTGAAATCAATAAACTGCATGCTCAGGTTAAGGAGAAAGGATTCTCTTTAGTGCCGCTCAATTTCCATTTCAGTCATGGTTATGTAAAGGTAACCGTTGGTCTTGTAACTGGTAAAAAGCTGTATGATAAGCGTCAAGATATGGCAGAACGCGATGCTAAGCGAGATATTGCTAAGAGACTTAAAGAACAACAAAAATATTAAAATAAAGAAATCGAGTCATAATGGCTCGATTTTTTTGTGATATTTGTCAACTTACTCTGTATTTTTAGTTGATAAATATGTATATTGAATTTATAATGTAAACAAAGAGTCGTGTTTGTGGTTGACATTTTCTAAGTAGAGGAGAAACATCATGAATCAGAACATTCGGTACATTACTGAGGTCGCTATTTTAACTGCTATGATTACTGTATTAGGGGCTATTAAAATACCTAATGTCATTCCAGGTATAGAGTTTCAATTATCGGCCCCGTTGGCGGTAGCAATATGTGCTGTATTCGGATTTAAGAAGTATATTATTAGTGGATGTCTATCTAGTTTAATCGGCTTAGCGCTAGGTACTCAAACTATATTAAATGTTATGATTGCTATGCAATTCCGTCTTATTGTAGGGTTAATCCTTTGGATGTGCCATAATCACTTAATCGGTATTATGATTTCAGGTCCAATTGCATCTGCCTTAGCGCGGTTAACCTTGTCCGTATATATTGGTAAAGCCGCATTACCTATGGTTGCCTTAGCAGTGCCTGGCATGATTTTCACGGTTATTATGGCTCCTGTATTTGTAAAGGTATTCCGTAAAATTCATAGTCAAGCACATCAAAATAACGTAATAAAAGGCAAGGTATCATAATGAGTGAATTATATAGTGTACGCATGCGTGCAGCACAAGGTGGTCCCCATGAAAAAGGGGGCCACCATATTTCTGGTGCAGAGCGTATCGTAAAATTAGAGGAAGTTGGAGCTATAGCACAATCCTTAGCTGAACGTGCACTGCATCACAGCAAAGGAACTGCTGATTTTATAAATATTACAGTAGATTTAATTCCACAGGAGAAGATTTCCTATATAGACTGTCTAAGGGTAGAGGAACATAAAACTGGTAGCATTCCTGAATCCCATCAATTGGCAACGGAACTTTTACAAGGTACCACTATTACTGAAACTGCTGTTAGAAAAGCTATCGGTATGTTAAAAAATTTAGATAGATCCATGCGCGGCGCTATGTTAGTGGATGCTATTTCGGGTGAACGCTTAGATGAAGGCAATCGCGGTGTACGTGTGAGTCATATGGACTCCTTTGACTCTCATGCATTAGGTGACAATGAACATATGAGGGAGGCTTTAGTATTGGCCTCTAAGGTTCAATCCGCAGAGGGTGTTGTTGGTGAATTATGTTGGTCTGATGATCCAGATTATACAGTAGGCTATGTGGCTTGTAATGGTGTATATCATCGAATTCCTCATATGAAAGAATTAGGGTCTAATATAGGGGGACGGGTTTTCTTTGTACGGTCTGATATAGATAGTGAAAGTGTAATCGAGTATTTGGAGAGTGCTCCTGTACTTGTTCA
Organism: uncultured Veillonella sp.; assembly: GCA_900549845.1. GTDB lineage: Bacteria > Bacillota > Negativicutes > Veillonellales > Veillonellaceae > Veillonella. Next base: position 2,816 of record URPT01000127.1, read on the forward strand.
ACGGAGATAACATGTACGAATTTTTTAAAGAGCAATTAGATGCTAAGGAACAGAATCATAATTTACGAACCTTAAAAGAATATTGTCCTATAGATGCAGTGCGAGTTAAACGAGATGATAAAGAATATTTAATGATGGCTTCAAATAATTATTTAGGCCTTACCTTTGACTCCCGTGTAATAGAAGGGGCTCTGAAAGGAGCTCAACAATATGGTACAGGGTCTGGTGGATCGCGCCTCGTATCTGGTACGTTTCCATTATTTACTGATCTTGAAAATGAATTAGCAAAATTTAAGAATACTGAAAAAGCCCTCGTATTTAATACAGGTTATATGGCCAATGTAGGAACTATTTCTGCTATAGCTGATAAGAATACTATCATTTTTAGCGATGCTTTAAATCACGCTAGTATTATTGATGGGTGTAGATTGAGTAGAGGAGCAGTAAAGGCTTATAGCCATTGTGATGTAGACGAACTAAAGTATTTATTAAAGCAAGTAGATCGTAATGCAAGAAAGCTTATTGTCACAGATGGTGTATTTAGCATGGATGGGGATATTGCACCGCTTGATAAACTATATGAATTAAGCCGTGACTATAATGCATTGCTCATGGTAGATGATGCTCATGCAACAGGAACAATTGGTAATGGTCATGGTACGGCTGCTTATTTTAATTTAGAGAAAGAGATAGATATTCAACTCGGTACATTGAGTAAATCCTTAGGATCTGTTGGTGGTTATATAGCTGCAAATAGCACTATCATAGATTATCTCGTTAATACGAGCCGTAGCTTTATATTCTCCACCGCATTATCTCCTGCAGATATAGGGGCGGCCCTAGCTGCATTACAGGTTCTTGAGTCAGATAGATCTGTTTTGGGGCGTTTACAAGAAAATGTAAACTATATGGCAGATAAATTAACTTCTATGGGAATTGATGCGACCAATGAAACGCCAATTTTCCCAATTCTAATCGGAAGTAATGAAGATACACTGGCAGTATCTGATTATCTATATGAGTCTGGAATTATTGGAACAGCTATTCGTCCACCTACTGTACCTATTGGTGAAAGTAGAATTCGATTGACCGTTACAGCAGCTCATAATAAAGAACAAATTGATTATGTGTGCCAATCACTGCATAAAGCTATGAAACAACTAGACTCATGATAGTGCATAATATATCTAATTAGGATAGAATTGAAAGAAATCGAAATTTGATTGGTTAAGTCGTCGATATTAGGTAAGTAGAGTAGTCTAACAATAGTGAATATATCTGAGATATAAAGGTTTCATATAATTGACACTAATACTAAATAGGCTTATAATTATTAGACCGACGCACGGGGATGTAAAGGTTTCGACAGGGGTGCGTGTGGTATAGATAGCGAGTCGGCGTTCCATGAGGCCGTTAAACGGTGGGAAAACATTTAAACGCAGAAGAAAATTTTGCATTAGCTGCATAAGCTACGTCCCTCATACTTGTGCCTACCAAGTGTGAATGGACGTCAAACCGTAGGCTGGCTTAATTTAGTCGTTCATATGAATTAGGCGAGACAATATGAACTGGGGTTGTGTAGCTTGTCTGTGAGCGGTAGCAACCTGAGATCTAAATCATAGACTGTGCTCGGAGAAGTCTATATGGCAACACTTCTGGACAGGGGTTCGACTCCCCTCATCTCCACCAATATTCAAGCTAAAGCTAGAA
>URPT01000128.1 GCA_900549845.1 uncultured Veillonella sp.
AAGCTCAGGAGTTTGCTCAGGCCACCCCATTGTAGCAAATGGCCACAAGCCAGAACTGAACCATGTATCAAGAACGTCTGGATCTTGTGTAACATGACCGTGGCAATGAGGACATTCAGTAATATCTTCACGGCTTACAATAGTTTCGCCGCAATCATCACAGTACCATGCAGGAATCCGATGGCCCCACCACAATTGACGGGAAATGGTCCAGTCGCGGATATTTTCAAGCCAGTTTACATAAGTTTTTGTAAAACGTTCAGGAACAAACTCTACTTCGTGATCTTTAACAACCTTAAGAGCTGGCTCTGCTAATGGTTTCATATCTACGAACCATTGTTTAGATACCATTGGCTCGATAATTGTATTACAACGAGAGCAATGACCTACTGCATGGTCATGATCATCGATTTTTTCAAGTAAGCCTAATTCTTTGAGTTCTGCTACTACTTGTTTACGAGCTTCTTCACGAGTCATGCCATTGAACTTGCCAGCACCTTCATTCATTGTGGCATCATTGTTCATAACAACGATGGATTCCAAATTATGACGTTGGCCCATTTCAAAGTCATTAGGGTCATGTGCAGGTGTGATTTTTACACAGCCTGTACCGAAGCTAGCATCTACATAGTCATCGGCAATAACAGGAATTTCTCGATTAACAAATGGTAAAATCAATGTTTTACCGATGAGATCTTTATAACGATCATCATCAGGATTTACTGCTACGGCTACGTCACCAAACATTGTTTCTGGACGAGTGGTAGCAACAATTACAAAGCGATTTTCTTCACCCTTTACAGGATATTTAATATGCCATAAGTGGCCATGTTCATCTTCATGTTCAACTTCAACATCAGATAAAGCAGTAGCACAGCGAGGGCACCAGTTGATAATACGTTCACCACGATAGATTAAACCTTTTTCATAAAGGCTTACGAATACTTCACGCACTGCATGATAGTATCCTTCATCCAATGTAAAACGTTCGCGAGTCCAGTCACAAGATGCGCCTAAGCTACGGATTTGTTTTACGATAGTATCACCGTATTCTTTTTTCCATTCCCATACGCGTTCTACAAATTTTTCACGGCCTAAATCATAGCGAGATTTCCCCTCTTCTTTAGCGAGCATTTCTTCTACCTTGATTTGTGTAGCAATACCAGCATGGTCAGTACCAGGCATCCACAACACATTGTAGCCTTGCATGCGTTTGAAACGGATAAGAATATCTTGCAATGTATTATCTAAAGCATGGCCCATGTGCAACATACCAGTTACATTAGGAGGCGGCAACACGATACTAAATGGTTCTTTATTTGTGTCTACTTCTTCGTGAAAGTATCCTTGGTTTTCCCAATAAGAATACCATTTCCCTTCTATTTCACCGGGGTTATAAGTGGTTAAATTTTCGTAGGTTTTCATCGTTCCTCCTAAATAAACTCCTTAGCGCTTCATAATCTTAGCCAATACAAATAGGCTCGTTTCATATAGCAATATCATAGGCAATGCAATCATCGTTTGAGAGAACATATCCGGTGTTGGTGAAATGACAGCACCTATGATAAAGGATATAAGAATAAATATCTTTCGCTTCGTTTTTAAAAAACGCGATGTAATTAAGTTGAAATATCCCAAGATGATTAAAATCAACGGCAACTCAAAGATAAATCCAAAGGGTAGTACAAAGGATAATACAAAGTCCATGTACTGACCAATGGAAAATAACGGTTGTAATTCGTCTGTAGCAAAGCCCATAAAGAACTTAACGGCTGCTGGTAACACGAGAAAATAAGAAAATACAATACCGATACCAAATAGTCCTATGGCAACCGGTAAGATCCAGTTAGATAGCTGTTTTTCTCGCACCGTAAGGGCAGGCTTAACAAATAGCCAAATCTGATGCAATATAATAGGCGCCGCTATAATAAGACCACCTACTATAGACACCTTCATATATGTAAAGAAGGCTTCAGTTGGTTTCATATAATAGAGCTTACCAGCTGGTTTTAGGAGTATTTCCAATAAAAAGTCAACATAATAATAAGAAATACAAGTTCCTATAACAACTGCAACAGCCATTATAATTAGACGCTTTCGCAATTCAGATAGATGTCCCACAAGGGATAGTTCCCGAGCTTCGTCCATCATTTTCTGTTCCATCTCAGTATAAATAGGTTCATCTTCTTGTTCCTCAGGAACCCGCTGATTTGCCACCTTATACCGTTCTTGCTCAGCCTTTAATTCAGCTTCACGACGCTTTTGACGAACTACACTATCAAAAGAAGGTTTTTGTATGGGATATTCGAAGTCCGGTTTTGGTTCGAATGGTTCCATATTATACCTTTCTATCAGCTAAATTTTCTACTGCCATCACGAGGAATTCCTTGCCTGGGAAATCGCGTACAGCATCGAGTGCCGCCAAAGCATCCTTACAATATTGATCAGCTACAGCTAATGTATTATCAATACCACCTTGACTGATAACATAGTTGATAATCGCCTGCTCATCACCGCCATTATTTAAGGCCTTAATGTCTGCAAGCAATTTATCTTTATTATCATCATTGACAATGCTTAACAACGGATATGTCAATAAACCTTCGCGAAGATCATTCCCTACAGGTTTACCAGTTGTCTCTGTTGTTTCACGATAGTCCATAATATCGTCGGTGATTTGGAATGCCATGCCCAACGCATGACCATATTTTTTCAACTCAACGATTTCGGATTCGCTCCAGCCCCCCAAGAGGCCCCCCAATTCCATACAGCCTTCCATAAAGTCTGCTGTTTTCTTTTGGGTCTTGGTCATATAACGCTCAATACCTTGATCAATGCGATATACATCTTCCATTTGCATGAACTCGCCTTCCACAAGGCAAGTAATAATATGGGAGAAAACCTGCAAATACTTCATATTAGGCATTTCAGACACGATTTGGAATGCTTTAGCAAATAAGTAGTCCCCACTAAGGATAGCTACCTTATTGCCTTTGTGCATATGAATCGTTTCTTCACCACGACGAATCTCAGCTTGATCTAAGACATCATCATGGATAAGTGTTGCTAAATGAAGCATTTCTACAGCTTCAGCAATTCTAATACGCTGACGTTCTACAGATGTACCTGCATTAGCAATCAATAAACATAATTGCGCACGCAAGCGCTTGCCACCTGCAGCAGATAATGGTCGAATCAATGCATTAAAGTCTTCTGCACCTGTATTAAAAGATGATGCAAGAGACTCTTCGACATGCTCTAAATCTAAAGCAATGCGTTCCATAATCTCTAATTCATTGGTTTGACTCATGCTTCATCTCCTACTAGAACTTTATTGATGCGTTGTTGTAAAAGCTCACGACCTGTATGCTTCAAAGAGCTATACAGAATTGGCGGCGTTGCAGTTGGATACATTTCCTTAATAATCGCTAAATTAGCAGACTTTTCTTTAGCTGTTAATTTATCGACCTTAGTCACTACAATTTGTAATGGTACACCAGCTTCAACGAGCCAATCATAAGCTACCTTATCGATAGGCATCTCAGGATGACGACCATCAATTAGTAAGCATAACAACATCAATCGTTCAGAATGTAAAATATAATCGGCAATAAAGGAAGACCACAAATTGCGGTTTCCTTTATTTGTCTTTGCAAATCCATAACCAGGAAGATCAACGAGGAACCAATGATAACGGCGCTCCTCTGTTTCAGAAATATCCTCTTTTGACTCCACATCAAAATAGTTTATCGTCTTTGTCTTACCTGGTTGACCACTAACGAGGGCTAACCCACGATAATTACACAACGAGTTAATCAACGAAGATTTGCCCACATTAGAGCGTCCAAGGAAGGCGATTTCTACGGTATCCCCTTCAGGATATTGATCCGCCTTCACACAGGAAGTATTATATTTTGCTGCTATAATACGAGGCCCCTTCGGTTCTTTTCGTGTATATTGTGGTTTTGGGCCCATTTGTTTAGTGGATTTTTTCTTTTTTTGCATTACACAAGTGCCTTTGCTAATACTTCATCCATTGTCTTAACTGGCGTAATAATGAGACCTTCTTTTACAATGTCAGGTAATTCTGCAATATCCTTTTCATTGCCTTTAGGAATCAATACTTCTTTAATGCCATTAGACAAGGCTGCTAATAACTTTTCTTTTAAACCGCCGATTGGTAATACACGGCCACGCAATGTAATTTCACCAGTCATAGCAATATCAGAACGAACCTTGCGGTTTGTTAAGATAGATACTATCGCCAATGTCATTGTAATACCTGCTGAAGGGCCATCCTTAGGTGTTGCACCTTCCGGCAAGTGAACGTGAATATCGAGTTTCTTATAGAAATCGTCTTCGATTTTTAAGGCTTTTGCATTACGGCGAATATAGCTCATCGCAGCTTGACCAGACTCTTGCATAACCTTACCTAAGCTACCAGTTAATGCAAGTTTACCTGTGCCATTCATAGTGGTTGCTTCACATGGCAATA
>URPT01000129.1 GCA_900549845.1 uncultured Veillonella sp.
GTAGAAATGAATGATACTGTGGCCAGTGAAATCCCAAAAGTGGTTGAAGCTGGTGTATCATCCTTTAAGGTATATTTAGCTTATGGCTTCCGTTTAACGGACCGTGAGATTTATGACGCTATTGAAGCTATAAAACCAACAGGCGCACTTGTAGGAGCTCACTGTGAAACTGGGGATCTCATCGATGCACTCGTAGCTGATAAGCGTAAGAGCGGTGAATTAGATGTAAGCAATCATCCACTCACAAGACCTGCCATGATTGAATCGGAAGCGATTAAGCGTTTTAGTACAATAGGTGCTGCATTAGAGTATCCCGTACATATTGTTCATGTAAGTTCTAAAGAGGGCTTAGAAGAGGTTGTTCGGGAACGAAACTTAGGACATAAAGTGACTTGTGAAACTTGCCCACAATATTTAGTACTTGATGAATCACGATATACGTTGCCTGATTTTGAAGGTGTTAAATATGTGATGAGTCCACCGCTGAGAACGATACAAGATCAAATGGCATTAAAGGATGCATTAGTAAATGGTCTATTCCAAACGATTGGTTCTGATCATTGTAGCTTTACCTTTAATGATCAAAAATTAAAGAGTCGACATGATTTTACCCGTATTCCTGGAGGTATTCCAGGCGCAGAGGAACGGGGCATCATCGCTTATGATGTGTTGGTAAATCAATGCAATATGAGCGCTGTAGATTTTATGAAATTAGTTAGTGAAAACCCTGCAAAGCTTTACGGTATGTATCCGAAGAAGGGCACGTTAGCCGTTGGCAGCGATGGGGATATTACAATTGTTGATAAGCGCATTGAGCATGTGCTTTCAAAAGAGTCCGCCCATACAAAGGCTGACTATATACCTTATGAGGGCATATCCGTAACAGGTAAAGTTCGAGATGTTATCCTTAGAGGTCACCATGTGGTACAAGATGGATCCTTATTAGAATCATATCTTGGTGAATGTATTCCTTAATGAGAGGAGGGCTATATATGTACCGCTTTCAAGTGAATGGCACCCAACATGAGGTTCAAGAGGATCAACGTTTAATTGATTTCTTGAGAGCTGATTTGAAATTGACGGGCACTAAAGAAGGTTGTAGTGCTGGTGCTTGTGGTACGTGTACAGTAATTATAGACGGAAAAAAAGCAAAGGCTTGTGTAACTAAACTATCCCAATTAGATGGTAAATCAGTCGTAACAATTGAGGGCTTATCTGAACGGGAAAAAGCGGTATACACCTATGCTTTTGGTGAATGCGGAGCGGTGCAGTGTGGTTTCTGTATCCCAGGTATGATTATTAGTGCAAAAGTTTTGATTGATGAAAATAATGACCCTACACCTGACGATGTTAAAAAGGCTATTTTAGGTAATATCTGTCGTTGTACTGGTTATGTGAAAATTGAAGAAGGCATTATGCTGGCAGCAAAAATGTTCCGTGAGAACTTACCAGTTCCTGAAAAGGATACAAATGGTAATGTAGGTGCTCGTTTACACCGCGTTGATGCGGAGGAAAAAGCACTTGGTACTGGAAAATATGCTGACGATATCCATATGGATGGCATGATTTACGCAAAAGCGTTGCGTTCTAAATTCCCTCGTGCTAGAGTCGATCGCGTTGATGTGTCTAAAGCACTTTCACATCCTAAGTGTGTAACGGCTTTGACTGCTAAAGATGTACCATTCAATAAGACTGGTCACTTAGTGCCAGACTGGGATGTACTCATCGCAGAAGGTGATAATACTCGCTATGTTGGCGATGCAATTGCATTAGTAGCAACTATAGAGAAGAAATATTTGGACGAAGTTCTTGCTCTCGTTGAAGTTGATTATACAGAGTTAGAGCCTGTAGTAGACCCATTAGAAGCATTGAAACCGGATGCACCTCAATTACATCCAAATGGAAATGTATTGACTCGTCAAACATTATCTCGTGGTGATGTAGATAAGGCTATTGCTGAGGCCGCATTTGTAGTGACAAATCACTATTCCACACCTCAAACAGATCATGCATTCATGGAACCTGAATGTGCTGTAGCATATCGTGAAGGCGATGTAATTCATCTCTATTCAGGTAGCCAAAATGTTTACGATGATCGTCATGAAGTATCTCGTATGCTTGGCATTCCTGAGGAATCTGTAAAAGTTCATAGCATGCTTGTAGGTGGTGGCTTTGGTGGTAAAGAGGACATGAGCGTACAGCATCATGCATCTCTTGTAGCATGGCTCACAGGCAAACCAACTAAGGTTCTCTTCTCCCGTCAAGAAAGTCTTAATATTCATCCTAAACGACATGCGATGGAGATGGATATTACTACTGCTTGTGATGCAGAAGGTAACTTGGTAGCAAGTAAGGTGAACATCGTATCTAACTGTGGTGCATATGCATCCTTAGGTGGTCCTGTACTTCAACGTGCAGGTACACACTCTTGTGGTCCTTACAAATTTGATAACTTTGCCTTTGATGGTGTTTGCGTTTACACAAATACTGTTCCTGGTGGTGCATTCCGCGGGTTCGGTGTAACACAAACCATCTTTGGTCAAGAACAAAACATTGATGAATTAGCTGCATTGGTAGGCATGGATCCTTGGGAGTTCCGTTATAAAAACGTTGTTCGCCCTGGTGATTCCTTACCAAACGGCCAAATTTGCTCCGAAGAAACTGCATTAGCAGAATGTTTGGAAGCCGTAAAAGATGCGTATTATGCATCTGATCGTACGGGCCTTGCAGTATGCTTGAAAAATAGTGGTATCGGTGTAGGTTTACCTGATACTGGTCGCGTTATCTTAGAAGTACGTGATGGTAAAGTTCGTATCCGTACTGGTGCAGCATGTATCGGTCAAGGTATGGCGACTATGGCTACTCAAGTGCTTTGTGAAACAACTGGCTTAACAGCGGATAAAGTATTTGTGGAACGTCCAGATACAGTACGTACACCAGACTCTGGTACAACTACTGCATCCCGTCAAACAGTATTCACTGGTGAAGCAACGCGTAAAGCAAGTCTTCGCTTGAAAGAAATGTTAGAAACTAAGACCTTAGAAGAATTGAATGGTGTAGAAATTTATGAAGAGTTCCTTGGTGAAACTGATCCATTCAACTCCGATAAACCACATCCAAAAAATCACGTTGCTTACGGTTATGGTACTTGTGTAGCTAGAATTGGTGAAGATAATAAAGTTGCTGAACTACATGTAGCATACGATGTAGGTCGTGTTGTAAATCCTCAATCTTGTGCTGGGCAAGCCGAAGGCGGTGCTATCATGGGTATGGGCTATGCAGTTACAGAAGACTTCCCTTATAAGGATGGCTATGTAACAGCTAAATATGGCACATTAGGTCTTCTTAGAGCCACACAATGTCCGCCAATTCATGTAAGCCTTATTGAAAAAGGGACACCGGAACAATATGCATATGGCGCTAAGGGTATTGGCGAAATCTCTAGTATCCCTATTGCACCAGCTATTGCAAATGCATATCGTCGTATCGACGGAGAACCACGTAGGTCCTTGCCGATTCAACATACAGGTTATAAAAAATAGAATATTTGCTTAGTGGAGAGGGGCTACGGCCCCTGTCCATCAAGGTTCCCACGTGAAGTCTATGAGATTTTTAAACTCTATCAAGTACGATAGTATGACTATATTATTTACTAGTAACTAAAACGTAAGATATGAGGTGATTCTTATGAGTAAAGGTGTATCTGGTGTCAACCATGTAGATGGTATGCTGCCAATCCCGCAATTATTTGCTTATGGTTTACAGCACGTGTTAGCCATGTATGCTGGTGCCGTAGCGGTACCAATCATTATTGCGCAAGCCATGCATTTGCCAATTGAAGATTTAATTCGTTTGATTACAGCTGATTTGTTCACATGTGGTGTAGCTACATTGATTCAAACATTAGGGTTCGGACCTGTCGGTGGTCGCATTCCTCTTATTCAAGGTGTAACATTTGCTTCTGTAGGTCCAATGATCCTGATTGGTCAACAGCATGATATTAATACCATTTATGGTGCTATTATCGTAGCCGGTTTATTTACCTTCTTGATAGCCCCATTCTTTAGTCGTCTTATTCGCTTATTCCCACCTGTAGTTACAGGTACAATTATTACCATTATCGGTATTAACTTGATGCCAGTTGCCATTAATTGGATGGGCGGTGGTATAGGTAATCCTCAATTTGGTAGTTTTACCAATATTGGACTAGGGTTCCTTACCTTCTTAATCGTCGTATTTGTTTATAAATTTGCCAAAGGATTCTTTAGTAATCTTTCTGTACTAATTGGTTTGATTGCAGGTACAGCGATTGCGTTTGCCATGGGGGTTACAAACTTTGATGAAGTAGGTCGTTCCCACTGGATTGCGTTTATTGAGCCTTTCTATTTCGGGTTACCAACCTTTGATTGGGCGTCTGTACTTTCCA
>URPT01000130.1 GCA_900549845.1 uncultured Veillonella sp.
AGAGCGGTCTGACTATACTGGTGGAGGACGAGGTAAACAAGGCCTTGATTTGGCCGTTATGGATGCTTTTACAGGTCAATCAAGACCAGCGAACACATTGTCTGGTGGTGAAACCTTCTTGGCCTCTATGGCCCTTGCCTTGGGCCTAGCTGATGTCATTCAAAGTTATGCAGGTGGTATTCATATGGATACGATGTTCATCGACGAAGGCTTTGGTACTCTTGACCCAGATACATTAGAACTTGCCATGGAAACATTGGTACAATTACAATCTTCTGGACGCCTCATCGGTATGATTTCTCATGTACCTGAATTAAAGACCCGTATACCTGCCCACTTAGAGGTCACACGTGGTGATGATGGTAGTACAGCAAAATTTGTGATTAACTAGCTATAGAATTATAAAATGTGATACTATTAAAAGAGGAGAATTTCTACAAAAACATACTGGAATTAATTAAGGAGGTCCTATGAAATTTTCATTTGCGCACAATAATATAAATGTTAAGGATCTTGATAAAAGTCTAGCATTCTATAAAGAGGCTTTATTACTTGAGGAATCTCGCCGCTTGGAAGATCCAAGTGGTGCTTTCATCCTTGTATATTTAAAAAGTCCATATACAGCGCATGAATTAGAACTTACATGGTTACGCGACTGGGATCGCCCTTATAATTTAGGGGATAATGAATTCCATTTGGCATTTTATGTAGATGACTACGAAGCAGCTCTTAAAAAGCATAAAGAAATGGGCGTTGTAGCCTATGAAAATGCTGACATGGGCATTTATTTCATTGCCGATCCAGACGGTTATTGGACAGAAATCATTCCGGCGGGTAAATATTAATGGAATATATGTTAACTCGTTTAGAATGGTTAGTTGGACCAGATAAAATCCAAACCTTAAAGAATACCTCTGTGGCTCTCTTTGGTGTCGGTGGTGTAGGCGGTGGAGCTCTTGAGGCTCTGGTACGTGCAGGGGTTGGGCGAATCGTTCTTATCGACGGAGACTCTGTAGCACCTAGTAATTTGAACCGCCAAATGATTACAACTCACGACACGATTGGTGAGCGTAAGGTAGAGGTAGCAAAGGCGCGAGCTCTTTCTATTAATCCGGATGTGGTGATAGAAACTCATGATATTATGTATACTGAGGAAAGTTACCCTGGATTCATTCAAAGCTTGCACGTTGATTATGTTATCGATGCCATCGATATGGTAACGGCAAAACTGAATATTATTGAGGTTTGTCAACGTGAAAGTATCCCTGTTATTTCTTGTATGGGCGGCGGTAATCGCTTTTACCCAGAAAAACTTATGATTGCAGATATCAATAAGTCTCATACATGTCCTTTGGCACGCGTTATGCGCCGGGAGTTAAAAAAACGGGGCATAAAAAAACAATTAGTTTTATTTTCTACAGAAAAACCAACAAAGCCACAGTTCCGTGGGGAAGCAACAAGTCCTGGTACATGTAGTTTTGTGCCACCAGTGGCAGGTTTTATATTAGCAGCACATGTGTTGCGTACAATTTTGGAGGTACCTGAACAATGAAAAAAGCAAAAATCCATATGGCTGACGGCGGCGATATTGTAATTGAATTATTTGATAAAGAAGCTCCTGGCACAGTACAAAACTTCATTGATTTGATCAATAAAGGGTTCTACAATGGTCTTCGTTTCCACCGTGTAATTCCTGGTTTCGTAGCTCAAGGTGGTTGCCCTAATGGCAATGGTACAGGTGGTCCTGGTTACACAATTAAAGATGAATTAATTGGTAACCCACACAAACACGAACGTGGTGCATTGTCTATGGCTCACCGTGGTCCTAATACTGGTGGTAGCCAATTCTTTATCGTATACGAACCACAACCTCATTTGGATGGTGTACATACAGTATTTGGTAAAGTAATTGAAGGTATGGACGTAGTTGATGGTATCCACCAAGGTGCTATCATGGAAACTGTTGAAGTAATCGAAGGTTAATCTCATGAATGAAGTATCTATTAAACATCCAGAATGGCTATATATCGATGTAAATGGTAAAACATCATATGGGTATGACCAAGAGTGGTTCACAGATGAGTGGCAACGCCTGTCTGGTTGTGGTCCTACATCGGCATCACAAGTGTTGAGCTATTCGCTATTTAGGGATGGCTTATTAGATTTAGAAACCACATCCGATAAAACGCTTGCTTTAGAACGGATGAACTTAGTTTGGAAATATGTAAAGCCACGCTTTGGTGGTGGTGTTTATAAAACTCAATGGATGGAACGTGGTCTTACTCGTTTACTGGAGGATAAAGGCTTATCTTATGATGTACATATGTTGAATGTATCTCCGTTCTGCGCATCTCGTGTAGAGGTGGAGGCTGCAGCTCAGTTTATTCATGATGCATTGGCACAAGATGTGCCTGTAGCATTTTTGAATCGTCATAAGGGTAAAGAAAAAGCTCTTTATACATGGCATTGGGTTCCAATTCACAAGATATTTATGGATGGCGATGATATTCGCTGTGGCATCTTTGATGAAGGTGAAATCCGTGATTTCTCGTTAGCAAATTGGATGAAAGACACTATTTTAGGTGGAGGTTTCTGTTATATTAGTCGTAAAGATTAAGAAACAGAGTAATTAACGTAATATACATACGCATCGCAATCATTTGCGGTGCGTATTGTAGTATAAAAGTAGGAGGTACTACATGAGTCAATGGATTACAGAGGAACAAACTCCTTATTTACGTCTTAGCGCTGAAGCGGAAGAAGTATTATACTCTGGTGAATCTGAGTTCCAAAAAATTGAAGTGTTTAAATCTAAAGAGTACGGTACGATGCTCGCATTAGATGGTGTATTCCAAACGTCTGAGCGTGAAGAATTTATCTACCATGAAATGATGAGTCATGTTCCATTGTTTTTACATCCAAATCCTGAACGTGTATTGATCATCGGTGGCGGTGATGGTGGTGTAGCTAGAGAATGTGTACGCCATGATTGTGTAAAAGAAGTAACAATGGTTGAAATCGATGGCAAGGTTGTAGAGTTGGCAAAACAATATTTACCAACTATTGCTAAAGCTATGATTGAAAACAATCCTAAATTAACTGTAAAAATTGGTGATGGCATTGGCTTTATGGCAGAAGCAGAAGATTACTATGATGTAATTATCGTAGACTGCTCCGACCCAATCGGTCCTGGTGAAGGTTTATTTACTGAAGAGTTCTATAAGAATACATTAAAAGCTCTTAAAAAAGATGGCTTATTTGTACAACAAACAGAATCTCCTATGTTGCATCAACCGCTTGTTGAAAAAGTGTTTGGTTACGTAAATAATCACTTCCCAATTGCGCGTTTGTATACTGCATTTATTCCAATTTATCCTGCAGGTATGCATTGTTTCACATTGGGTTCCAAAACATTTGACCCATTAACATGGACATCAAATCGTGAACAAAACTTTGAAACTAAGTACTATAATGCTGAAATTCAAAAGGCTGCCTTTGCTTTGCCAAATTTTGTAAAAAACTATTTGCCAACTAAGTAAATAATATGTATAATAGGGGAGCACCATTCGTAAGGTATAACTTATGAATGTGCTTCCTTATTTTTATGAGGAGAAAGAGTTTATATTGGGGATAACGCACTTTTTCATTTCATTTGTAAAAGTTAAATGAAATTGAGAAAAAGGTGTTGACACAAATCTCTAGAACAGATATAATTCTCTTTGTTACGAAGACAACGTCTTCGATACCTACAAGGTGGTGGGTATGGTGAAGCGGTTAACACGGCGGATTGTGGCTCCGTTACGCGTGGGTTCGATCCCCACTACTCACCCCATAACCTACACATCATAATCACTGTAGGGGTGTCGCCAAGTGGTAAGGCAACGGACTTTGACTCCGTTATGCGCTGGTTCGATCCCAGCCACCCCTGCCAACATGACTCACTAGCTCAGTTGGCAGAGCACCTGACTTTTAATCAGGGTGTCCCGCGTTCGAGTCGCGGGTGAGTCACCAAATTAAAACTCACAAACTTCGGTTTGTGAGTTTTCTATCTCTATTCATAGGGTATTTGGTTATGATTGTATGTATAAAATCAATCAAAAATAAGTTGAAAAAATCTTTGAAAAAGAGGTTGACGATTTAAGATTAGATTGATATACTATACAAGTCGTTAGGGCTTAGGACTAACGTAACAGATCTTTGAAAACTGAACAATGATAGGTAATCAATCATATGATTGAACATATGCCAGAGTGCGGGTTTTGACATAGTCAAAACCAACCATAATTCAAAGTTACTTAAATGTAACGACAACAAATAATGAGCTATTCAAATAGCTTCAAGATATCTTGGAGAGTTTGATCCTGGCTCAGGACGAACGCTGGCGGCGTGCTTAACACATGCA
>URPT01000131.1 GCA_900549845.1 uncultured Veillonella sp.
TAGGGTTTGATTTTCTAATGGCCCTCTCTAAACAATACGATTTTATATGGCTACAATTATAGCATACCGTATTCTTTCACGGATAATAAGCCATTGTTAAGCACAAAAAAGGCACCTCCTTCGAGGTGCCTCATTGTTATAGTTTTTTGGAGAGATTTATATTTTTAGTCTAAATCGTAGAAACCAGATGGTTTATCGCTTAAGTTAATAATGATATTTTTCATTTGAGTGTAGTGTTCAAGGATAACTTTGTGAGTTTCACGGCCGATACCAGATTGTTTGTAACCACCAAATGGTGCGCCGGCTGGGATGGAGTTATATGTATTCACCCACATACGACCTGTTTCGATTGCTCGAGCTACGCGGATCGCACGGTTGAGGTTTTGAGTGAATACGCCGCCGCCAAGACCGTATAAGCTATCGTTAGCTTGTTCAATCACTTCTTCTTCACTGTGGAATTTGATAACAACAGCTACAGGGCCGAAGATTTCTTCGCGAGCTACGCGCATATCATTTGTCGCATCTACGATAAGTGTAGGTCTAATGAAGCAACCTTTACCAAGTTCACCATCAGTAACGCGTACACCACCAGCTGCAACGCGAGCGCCTTCTTCTTTGGCAAGCTCTACATAGCTAAGTACTTTCTTAACTTGATCTTCGTAAATCAAGGAACCAAGTTGTGTAGATTCGTCCCAAGGTAAGCCAACTTTTACTTTATCAAATAAAGCGGAAAGTTCAGCTACAAATTTATCATAAATTGTATCTTGTACGAAAATACGGGAACCTGCGCAGCATACTTGACCTTGGTTGAAGAGGATACCGAGCATTGCTCCGTCAAGAGCTTGTTTCCAGTTCGCATCGTCAAAGAAGATATTCGCAGATTTACCACCTAATTCCAATGTAGCAGGAATCAAGCGTTCAGATGCTGCTTTATATACATCAAGGCCTACTTCAGTGGAGCCTGTGAAAGCAAGTTTGCTGAAGCCAGGATGATCAAGGATATATTGACCAGATTTAGAGCCTTTACCAGTTACGATGTTCACAACGCCTGCTGGCAAGATGTCTTTTAAAATATCGCCTAATACTAAAAGGCTAAGGGATGTATGGCTAGAAGGTTTGATAACAACTGTACAACCTGCTGCAAGAGCTGGTGCCAATTTCCAAGCAGCCATTAGGAATGGGAAGTTCCAAGGCACGACTTGACCTACAACGCCAATCGGTTCACGAACGATGAGGCTCAATGTATTTTCGTCAAATACTTGTGCAGAACCTTCTTCGGAACGAAGTACGCCTGCGAAGTAACGGAAATGGTCAGCACCAAGTGGAATATCTACATTCAAAGTCTCACGGATTGGTTTGCCATTGTCATATGTTTCAACTTGTGCCAAATACTCTTTATGAGCATCAATAGCATCAGCAATTTTTAACAAGTAATCAGCGCGATCTACTTGAGAAACAGTTTTCCAAGTTTTAAAAGCTTCTGTTGCAGCGTCTACCGCTTTATCAACATCGTCTTTCGTAGCCTCTGCACAGATAGCGAGTTGTTCGCCATTAGCAGGGTTATATACATTGAATTCAGCGCCGTCAGATGCAGCTACCCATTCATTATTAATTAAAAGTCCATATCTTTCTTTAAGGTTCAAGCTCATAGCATTACCTCCTATGTAGGAATATAGATTGAGGAAGAGCTCCTCTGTAATTTCATCATACGCTATATATTTAAATTTTTCAATCAGATATATCATTTTCGATATATCTGTTCTGCATTATTATACATAGTTTTAAGTTATATAGAAAAACCGCACCCTCTAAAACCATAGAGAGTGCGGTTTTGTGTACAATGACTTTTAGTCAAGAGTATTTCTCAATAATATAATTCAATTGATACTAATTGTTTTGCCGACCACCATTGTTACGATTATTATTACGGTTATTGTTACGATTGTTATTTCGACGTTGTCCGTTGTTATTTCTGTTTCGGTTATTATCGTTATTCTTTGGCTTTTCTGGTTGTAATGCCTTTACAGATAAACCGATGCGATTGCGTTTTACATCAACAGAAATAATTTGAGCTTCAATGATATCACCTACAGCAAGCACATCAGATGGATGTTGGCGACTGTTACAGAGTTCACTGCGATGCAATAGACCATTAGTTTTAAGACCAAAGTCTACGAAGGCGCCAAAATCAACTACGTTGTGAACAGTACCTTTTACAACAGTACCAACTTGAATATCTTCAAGGCTTACTACGTGTTTTCTAGTAAGCGGTGCTGGCAAGTCCTCACGAGGGTCACGACCTGGTTTTGCTAAAGCTGCTAAGATATCTCGTACAGTCGGTACACCCGCATCAAGTTTAGCAGCCATTTTTCCTGCATCTACAAGAGGTAATTTCACTTGTAACGCTTCTAGTTGTGCTTTATCTTGCAAATCTTTTAAAGTAAAGCCTAACTCACCAATGATGCGTTCTGCCAATTCATAGGACTCAGGATGGACAGATGTATTATCTAGTGGATTTTTACCGTGTTGCAAGCGAAGGAAGCCGGCACATTGCGTGAAAGCCGCAGGACCTAAACGAGGTACTTTCAACAATTCTTTACGGCTTTTAAATACACCATTCTCTTGACGGTATGCAACGATGTTTTTAGCCACCGTGCTAGAAATGCCTGCAATATGTTGCAAAATAGCAGGAGATGCCGTATTGAGCTCTACCCCAACGTGGTTTACTACAGTTTCAACGACTTGATCTAATGTATGAGTCAATTGTTTTTGGTTTACGTCATGTTGGTATTGACCTACACCGATAGATTTAGGATCAATCTTAACAGACTCAGCCAATGGATCTTGTACACGCCGCGCAATGGATACAGCACCGCGTATGGTTACGTCTAAATCTGGTAATTCATCGATAGCCAATTTAGAAGCAGAATATACAGATGCGCCTGCTTCATTGGTGATGATGTAATGGCAGTCTAACTTTTCCTCTTCAATCATGGTGGAAGCAAACTGCTCTGTTTCGTAGGATGCAGTACCATTACCAATAGATAAGAGAGTAACTTTGAACTTACGGATTTTATCAGCCAATACCTTTTGAGCTTCTTTGCGAAGCTTTTCACTATTCGTTAAATAGTAGGCACCATAATCTAGCACATTACCTTGTTGGTCGATGATAGCCATCTTACAACCTGTACGGTAACCAGGGTCAAGGCCCATGATAACGTGCCCTGCCAAAGGTGGCTGCAATAATAGGTTCTTAAGGTTTACACCGAATACCTTGATAGCTTGTTCGTCCGCATTTTCCGTCAACTCATTGCGTATATCACGCTCTAGAGCAGGGAAAATTAGACGTTTATACGCATCGGCTACTGCAGCCGCTTTGTAGTCTCCGAAAATAGACTTTGGATTTTTCTCTAACTTTTGTACCATGTACGCAACATAAGTATCACCTGGTACTGTAAGGGCTAATTTCAAAGCCCCTAATTTTTCACCGCGATTAACCGCCAAGATACGGTGAGACGGCATTTGACGAACAGGCTCGGCATATTCTGCGTATTGCAAGAACTGTTGTTGTACCTCTTCATCACCAGTCAACTCAGCTTGAATAAAACCTTCGTTCCACATCTTTTTGCGCAAGTACGCACGGAAGTCTGCACTATCGCTGACAATTTCTGCTACGATATCTGACGCACCTTGAATAGCGTCCTCTGGTGTGGGCACCTCTTCCGTTACAAAGTCTTTAGCAATCTCTAAAGGATCACCAGCGGTAACCGTATCGTTAAGGATCATTTCCGCCAACGGCTCCAAGCCTCGTTCACGGGCAATCATAGCACGTGTGCGTTTCTTAGGACGGTATGGTAAATACAAATCCTCTAACTCTTGAAACTTTGTTGCTGCTTCTAAGGACTTCATCAACTCGTCGGTCATCTTTTCTTGCTCTGTAATAGATGCAATGATTTCTTGGCGACGTGTTTCCAAGTTGCGCAGATATTTAATGCGTTCTTCAATGGTGCGCAATTGCTCATCTTGCAATTCGCCCGTTACTTCTTTGCGGTAACGCGCAATAAATGGCACCGTATTGCCTTCGTCCAATAATTCTACGGCAGCTTGCACCTGCTTTGGCTTAACATTTAATTCACTGCCAATAATGGCAAACATTCTTTCACTCATTTAGATGCCTTTCTGCGATAGGTTACAAAACGATGAGGATATTTGTTCTTTTCATCCACCGCGCCGTCTACAACGGATTCAATGGTGAAAGCCTCCTCTGGGAACTCTGGGAAAAATGCATCCCCTTCAAATTCGTGGTCTACTTCTGTAATGTACATCGTATCCACGTAAGGCAAGAAAGCCTCGTATACTTGAGCA
>URPT01000132.1 GCA_900549845.1 uncultured Veillonella sp.
CTCCTCTTTTACATTACAAAATGATTATAGAACCGCTTATATTAGCAACGCTAAGAGGCTGTAATGTTTATTTATTGGGACTTTCAAATATAGTTCTATACCCATCATCAGTGACAACAACGATTTGTTCAATCTCCTCTGTAGGATCATCTGTAAACGTAAAGCTTTCACCGGCATCAAATGATGCACTTGTACCACAGGAAGAACTCAAATCGCGTGGCACCGGACGAAGTTCTATATTTGTTACCCCTTCAGGAGCCTCTCGTTTAAAACGAATGGCTCCAAAGTGAGAGTAAAACGTAGCAATATATTTCATAGTCACTCATTTCTAACTCAAGCATTGGCACGTTTTGTATTAACTACAGCAATAATAAATGCTACTACAAAACCAACAACTACAGCAATTTCACCATTTAATGTAGGGCCTGCACCAGAAGCGGCTAAGCCAAAATTATGAGCAAATGCTGCACCAGCCCCGAGGCCAAGTACTGTAACAGCAGAATCGGAATTACCTTCACCAGTCATAATTAATTGACGCAACGGACAACCGCCAAGCAATACGCTACAGAAACCAGCAAGCGCCATGCCTAGGAAGTTCCACAATCCATCTGTATGTGCAATCGGTTGGTTTTCAAAGCCAAGATGGAAATTACCAAAGCTAATATTTACAACGAATACACCAACGAGAACAGCTAAATAACCAAAGATAAGGATAGATTTTTTGAACAAGAATAAATCGCGGAAACCACCAACGGTACAAAGACGGCTAACTTGAGATAAGCCACCTACCACGAGGCCTGCCGCCAATGAAATTAACCAAGGTGCATGCATAGCACCAGGACCTTTTTGACTAAAGAAGATAAATGCTGGAGCCGCTACTACTAAAACTAGCAAACCAACTTGGATAGCAGGCATCATAGCGGACTCTAATTTACTCAATGCATAGGTACGCTGTAAAGAATAACCTTTTTTCAAGAATATAGTACCAAAGCCGATACCACCAGCAAAACCAGCAATGCCGAACAACGCATTTAAGTCACCGCCGCCAAGTCTTAAAATCATACGAATCGGACAGCCGAGGAACATCAAAGCACCAATCATAACAAAGAAGCCGAGAATAAATCGAATAATTGGAGAAGAACCACCTTTGCTTTGGTGTTCACCACGAATCATGGATAATAAATAAGCCCCTAAAATAAGACCGATAATTTCTGGGCGAATGTACTGTACTGGTGCGGCACGATGTAAACCTAGGCCACCGACAGTGTCACGAATAAAGCAAGCAATACAGAATCCCATATTACCCGGATTTCCAGCCAATACGAGGAAGCCTGCAATAGCGCCAATAATAAGGCCTGCAATAATTAAATTCCTTTTTTCATGAGACCCACTCATAATAAACTCCTTTCAAACAAACTACACTACAAATGTATGAGTATATACTCCTACCCTATCAAGCATATGACTCATGATATAATAACCATAAATACACCTTGTTATTCATGGAGATTACCTATGAACTATATCTATTTAGATAATGCAAGTACCACGTTTCCTAAAGCACCTAATGTGGCTAATGCCATGGCAAACTATATAACGAACTACGGTATTAATATTAACCGTGGATCCTATGCTCTCGCCTACGATGTAGAGGATATTATCTATACAACAAGACAACGACTAAATACCTTATTCAACGGCCATGATCCATCGCATGTCATCTTTACGCAAAATGTGACGATGAGCTTAAACATGGTCATCAAGGGCCTATTAAAAGCAGGGGATCATGTGCTCGTTAGCTCAATGGAGCACAACGCAGTTATGAGACCTCTTACCCAACTACTGGATAAGGGCATTACCTTTGATATTATTCCTTGTGATGTTACAGGCTCTATTGAAAAAGATGCCATTAAGTCTCTTATCCGTCCAAATACAGTGGCTATTATTACCAACCACGCATCTAATGTATGTGGTACCATACAGCCTATTGAATCAATAGGTGCTATCTGCAAGGCTCATAATCTACATTTCATTGTAGACGCAGCCCAAACAGCAGGTGTTATTCCTATTGATATGAAAGCATGTCATATTGATGCACTTTGCTTTACGGGTCATAAAGGCTTATTGGGACCACAAGGTATTGGTGGCATTATTTTAACCAAAGAAATGGCTCAAATCTTAACACCTCTTATCGCCGGCGGTACAGGCAGCTTTTCACATTTAGAAACGATGCCTACTAACATGCCCGACGCCTTTGAAGCAGGCACGTTAAATCTACCTGGCATTATCGGCCTCAATGAAGGAGTTTCCTACATCGAATCGATCGGCATGGAGAATATCCACAACCACGAACTAGCTTTGACAAAAGCCTTTCTCGAAGGTTTACACTCAATAACTGGAGTTAACATCATCGGCAAACAAGATATTTTAGATAGAACAGCCGTCGTATCCATCACAATTGATGATATGGATGCTGCCAGTATTGCATATGAACTAGAGTCAAAGTATCACATCATGACACGCGTCGGACTACACTGTGCCCCACGAGCACACCAAACGCTAGGTACCTATCCAGAAGGAACTGTGCGATTCTCCTTTGGCTATGCTAACACATATGAAGATGTGGAAACCGCATTATCTGCGCTACATAGAATCCTTAAAAATACTAAATAATACATAATCGTTAAGGCTATATACTCTGGTATATAGCCTTTTATGCTTCTACGCTTCACACAAACGACCAATAGCATCAGCTCTACAACGTTTACAGTGCGTCATCTGCGGCACATAGTGACCAATAAACTGACGCATATTGTCAATCTCTTCTGCAGTCGGTCCTCGATGGTTTTCAAAGGCTGTATCATGAACTGGAATCATAGCAATACAGTTCATCAAATCTACGCCCCATGCTTCTGCTTGTTTAGCGATAGCTGGTACATGGTCCATATTTACATCAGGTACTACTACAGTATTAATCTTAACGATGATGTTCTTTTCCTTTAATTTACGAATACTTTCAGCCTGACGTTCTAATAAGATACGGGCCCCATCAATCCCCTTATAGATGTTCCCATCATAGCGAACCATGGAATACACATGTTTAGCAATCTCTGGATCAATAGCATTAGCCGTAATCGTTACATGAGTAATCCCTAAATCAGCGATTTCATCGACATAATCAGGCACTGCCAAGCCATTACTAGATAAACAGAGCATGACGTGAGGGAAATCTTTTTTTACAAGACGGAATGTTTCAAGTGTCTTATCCGCATCACACATAGGATCTCCAGGTCCTGCAATGCCCACAACAGAAATATCCTTACGTGCATCAAATACCTTATGCACAAAGGCTGCTGCCTCTTGTGGCGTATAAACATGTTGCGTCACGCCCGGTCTATTTTCGTTAGCGCAATCGTACTTGCGATTACAATAATTACATTGAATATTACAATTCGGTGCAACTGGCAAATGTAAACGTCCCCAATTAGCGGCAGCATCCTTGTTGTAACATGGATGATTTTGTAGGAAACTTTGTCCTTGAACTTCTTTCATAATTAACCTTTCCGACCAAATCTAATAGCATCTTTATGGCATACATGCAAACAGTCACCACAGTTGGTGCAATTCATTTCATTTGGTCGT
The DNA here is from genome assembly GCA_900549845.1 of uncultured Veillonella sp. Lineage (GTDB taxonomy): Bacteria > Bacillota > Negativicutes > Veillonellales > Veillonellaceae > Veillonella. The sequence continues at coordinate 3,643 of URPT01000132.1, forward strand.
GTACCCATTTCACAAACACGTAGACACGCATCACAATCGTCACAATCACTAGTTTTATATACTTTAAAAATGGAAATTTTCCGTAATAATTCCATTACCCCACCAAATGGACATACAAAGCGACACCAAGCATTGGCGATGATAAGGGAACCAGCAATGATGGACACGACCGTTATAGTGCGAGCCGCCCAATACCATTCGGAGAACTGCATAGATAAAATGACTGCATTAAAATATTCATCGCTCGTCCGAATAGGAATCATAATACGGGGATTACCAAATTTGAAATACACAATAAGACCTAAAATTATAGTAGCTACCATGCCGAGTTGTAGGAATCGCATGTAATGTTTACGATTTCTTAAAGGCCCCATAGATATTTTTCCCAGCATTTGGTTAACCCATCCACTTGGACAGAACCAGCTACAAAATGCACGGCCAAAGAATACGACCATAATTGGCAGAATAATCCACCAAGCATAGAAATATGTCGTAATACGGCCCCAGCAGGTAATCATGGAGCAGCTTTCACAGTTAACAAACGGCACGATATAAGGGCATCGGAATATACCGTAATATACCCATTTTCCCATAATAAAGAGGAATATAAACTGCACGATACGACGCCAAAGCGTTAAATTCTTAGGGGCTTGTTTCCCAGATACACCAGAACTACCTTGAGACCCACAGGATGTAGATGACGGACA
>URPT01000133.1 GCA_900549845.1 uncultured Veillonella sp.
TCGGCAAAATCCCTTCGTACTCTGTAAACAATTCCTTTACGTCACCTCTCATATTTTCATAGGTGAAAGCTACCTTATCAGTCGTACCATACATGACTTTTTTCTGTAATGCTTTTGGCAATTCATCATAGGTAGAGTCTAAAGAATATCCATTAGCTTTTAACAAACCTTCTAACTGACGCATAAACCACGCATTAGGATTAGAACTCAACGCTTGTACGCAACCGTCAGCAAAGCTAATAGATCCATCTGGAATAACGCGCTCTTCGTCTACTTCCATGGTTGAGCCAATACCTAAACAAGAGGGGCATGCACCAAATGGACTGTTAAAAGAGAACATACGCGGCTCAATTTTTGGCAATGAAATATGACAGTCTGGACATGCAAAGTGTTGACTATACATGTGTTCAGGGCCATCTACCTCTTGGATCACTACGATGCCTTCTGCCCATTTTGATGCGGTCTCCATAGAGTCTGCCAAGCGGGATTCGATGCCTTCTTTAACAACGAGGCGGTCTACCACGATATCGATGGAGTGTTTTTTATTTTTCTCTAATGTAATATCTTCATCTAATGTACGTACAACACCATCTACGCGGGCACGAACAAAACCTTCTTTACGAAGTTGTTCAAAGACGGATTTATGCTCCCCTTTTTTCCCTTGAATCATAGGCGCTAATACTAAAATCTTAGTGCCTTCTGGGAAGCTCATTACATCATCTGTCATTTGCTGTATTGTTTGTTGTGTAATAGGCTTACCACATTCTGGACAATGGGCATGACCTACACGAGCAAATAATAGACGCAAGTAGTCGTAAATCTCCGTTACAGTACCAACTGTAGAACGAGGATTTCGACTTGTCGTCTTTTGGTCAATAGAAATTGCTGGAGATAAACCTTCAATATAATCTACATCAGGTTTATCCATTTGTCCCAAGAATTGACGAGCATACGCAGACAAGGACTCCACATAGCGTCGTTGCCCTTCTGCGTAAATCGTATCAAATGCTAAAGACGATTTACCAGAACCACTGAGTCCTGTCAACACAATAAACTGGTCCCGTGGTAAGGATATATCTATATTTTTAAGGTTATGCTGACGCGCACCTTTTACTATCAATTGATCTTTCATTATGTTCCCTATTTAAAGAGATGATACCAATCGGCATCATCTCTCTGTTTACTAACATGAAATAATATATGTATATTATCGCACATATAGTCTATATAATCTATGTGTTTTATTACAATCTATTTACTCTTTGAACTAGTTCGCTTTCTACCTTTAGTTGATGCAGGTTTTTTTAACTTGCTTTCACCTGCACTATGCATATCGGACCATTGTTGACGTAGTTCCCCTAATTGGTCGCGAAGTTTTGCAGCCTTTTCAAATTCAAGCTGCTTTGCAGCGGCCTTCATTTGACGATCAAGCTCTTCAATTTTATTGAATAACTCTTCCGGGGTTATATCTGCCACCTTAGGACTAGATATATCTTGTGCATATGGTTCGTGTCCATGGTCCATACCCGTTGTAGAGGATTTCTTTTTCCCTTTCTTCGGTGAAAAATCCTTTCCATCGGTGACCATATCTTCTTCAATTTTCGTCAACTCAATAAGCTCTTTTACATCTTTAGAGACAGACTTAGGCGTAATATTATGTTCAATATTATAAGCCTCTTGCACGGCACGACGACGATCTGTTTCATCGATGGCGCGTTGCATAGAACCTGTTACACGATCAGCGTACATGATAACATGACCATTCACATTACGAGCAGCACGACCAATAGTTTGAATCATGGCTGTATCAGAGCGTAAGAAACCTTCTTTATCCGCATCTAAGATAGCCACTAAAGAAACCTCTGGCATATCAAGACCTTCACGAAGCAAGTTGATACCAACTAGTACATCAAATACACCCGCTCGTAAGTCACGAATAATTTCAGCACGCTCGATAGTAACGATATCAGAATGAAGGTATCGAACACGGACGCCCATTTCCTTCAAGAACTCTGTTAAATCCTCTGCCATTTTCTTTGTTAAGGTCGTAACGAGAACACGCTCGTTCTTGGCAGCACGCTTATGAATTTCTCCAAGTAAATCATCCATTTGACCCTTAATAGGACGAATTTCAATGGATGGATCAAGTAGACCAGTAGGACGAATAATTTGCTCTGCCACATTCGTTTGTACTTCCATTTCATATGGACCAGGCGTTGCCGATACATAAACAATTTGATTGATACGCTCCACGAACTCATCGAATTGAAGCGGTCTATTATCAAGCGCAGACGGTAGACGGAAGCCATATTCGATGAGTGATTCTTTACGTGCACGGTCACCATTGTACATGGCACGTACTTGAGGAATGGTTACATGAGACTCGTCCACCATGATGAGGAAGTCATCTGGGAAATAGTCTATCAATGTGTATGGTGCCTCTCCAGCCTTACGTTCAGACATGTGGCGGGAATAGTTTTCGATGCCTGAGCAATAGCCCATTTCTTGCATCATTTCTATATCGTAACGGGTACGCTGTTCAAGGCGTTGAGCCTCCAATAGACGGTCAGCAGCTTTCAACTTAGCTAACTGTTCTTCTAACTCAGCCTCAATACGCTCTACAGCAATACGCATCTTATCTTTCGTTGTTACATAGTGAGATGCTGGATAGACCGCAACATGCTTGCGTTCAGCAATGACTTCACCTGTTAAAGCATCCACCTCAACGAGGCGATCGATTTCATCGCCAAAGAGTTCTACCCGAATGGCTCTTTCACTATAAGCGGCAGGGAAAATATCAATCGTATCCCCTTGTACACGGAAAGTGCCGCGAATAAAGTTCATATCATTTCTCGTATATTGAATATCTACTAGTTTAGACAGAATTTCATCACGAGATTTCGTCTGACCTAAGCGCAAGGACAACACGAGTTCAGAGTAGTCCTCAGGGTCACCTAAGCCGTAAATACAGCTAACAGAGGCAACGATGATCACATCGCGGCGCTCAAAGAGGCTCATCGTAGCGCTATGTCGCAGTTTATCGATTTCATCATTGATAGACGCATCCTTCTCGATGTAAGTATCACTGGAAGGAATATATGCTTCTGGTTGATAGAAATCGTAATAAGACACAAAGTATTCTACCGCATTATTAGGGAAGAAGCTTTTAAACTCACTACATAGCTGCGCAGCTAAGGTTTTATTATGGGCAATAATCAGAGTCGGCTTTTGAACGGCCTCTATAACCTTAGCCATTGTGAAGGTTTTACCTGTACCAGTGGCACCGAGCAAAACTTGGGCCCATTCACCGCGTTCAATGCCTTCCGTTAAAGACTGAATCGCAGTTGGTTGGTCCCCTGTAGGCGTAAAGGGCGCCTCCACTTTAAATGGTTGGCCCCCTTCGTAATTATATGTATTATGTTTCATTACTGTTCATCCTGATGTTTACGGATAGCCTTTAATTCTTCCTCCGATAGACGACGACCTGCATTTTCCGCTTGGTTCAACGTATCCTCACCTTCTAATACTTCAATGAGCATAGCAATGGAGAAACGATCTAATGTAGGCGTAGTCTTTTGGATTTCATCAGCCATCATCCAATCTGATTCAGTATAGTTATTAATACGTTCTGTAATCTCTTCCCAGTTTGAAAGTAGCAATCTTGTAATAGGACGATATAATTCAATACCGAAATACTCGATTAAGCCAACAATCTTTTCCATATTTTCTAGGCTAACATTACATTCATTTTTTTTATTTTCAGATTCTACATATTCAAGTAAGAATTCCCGGTTATATTTATTTGTCACCTTGAATCATTCCTTTATTAAATAGTGCATTAGCAAATTCTTTTGCATTAAATGGACGCAAGTCATCCATACCTTCGCCAACGCCAATCCAGCGTACGGGTACGCCTAGTTCCTCTTTAATAGAGATAACTACGCCACCTTTTGCTGTGCCATCAAGCTTAGTCACAACAATACCATTTACTGGTACTGCTTGACCAAATAATTTAGCTTGGCTTACTGCATTTTGACCTGTAGTACCGTCTAACACGAGCAATGTTTGATGCGGAGCCCCTTCTACATGGTTATTCGCTACGCGGCCCATCTTTTTAAGTTCTTCCATAAGATTAACTTTAGTGTGTAAACGACCTGCAGTATCTACAATAACGAGGTCTGCATTACGAGCTTTAGCTGCTTCCATTGCATCGTATACAACAGCTGCAGGGTCAGCCCCTTCTTTATGTTTAACGATAGGCACACCTACGCGATCAGCCCAAATAGATAATTGGTCAGCTGCAGCGGCACGGAATGTATCACCTGCAGCGATAATAACCTTTTTA
>URPT01000134.1 GCA_900549845.1 uncultured Veillonella sp.
AATATAGAATATGCTAATTTAAATAAATCTCTTTTACAGAATACTTTGAATGAGAGATTAGAAAAGAGAAAAGATTCGGTTCGATTTGTAGATGGCGATGTATTTACTTATCCTGGATTTGAAAAAGCAACGTGGGATGTAATAGGCTTTGATGATCATTTGGTTGTGGGGACAATCAATTTTACATTACCTAAAACACCTAATCTTTCTTATCATATTGGTCAATCTCTTAATAAAGATATTATAAAAAATTATATTAAAGATGATACTCAACGTTCTATCTCAGATACAATGGGACCTTTGGCTAATTTTGTTTTACCTTCTATTAAGCCGGCTAGTGATGTGTTAGCATATACTGATCCTGTTCATTTGGGACCTTATACATTTAGGGTATTAAAAAATAGTAAATTCAAGAAACATGAGGTTATAGGCCCAGCTGAATATGATGTTTATATGTCTGGACGTATTAAAGCTGTATTTGGTAAGCAACCATTTATAGAAGGTGCTAGTGTTGAAAAACAAAATATTTTATATAGTTACTTAAGAACTGTTGTTAAAAAATATGGTTTAAAAGGTCATAAGAGATTACAATATGCTACAGTTTGGAACAATGGTATTCCAGCGTTATACTTTGAAGCTAACAAGGAAAATGCAACACTATTTGGTATGGTTTTGTATGATAATCAGTATGTTTATACGTATTATTTACACAAACCTGATGATGTTCACGTAAGTAACTATAAATTGCGAGATGTTATTCAATATGTAGCTGCTAAACATAGTAAAGCTTGGAATGATAAAGCTTTTGTGGGAATCGGCATTTCACCTGTAATGTTAGATGTGATACAAACAAATCCTACTATTAGGGATATTGTGAAAGATAAAAAAGCACATAATGATAAGAAGTAATACTATAAAAAGATAGCGTAAAGTGAGTGGCATAAAAAAGAGGTTTAACACTTGAGTGTTAAACCTCTTTTTTTTGCTTATCTAAAGAATCTACCAATGAGTGGCATGCTTGCACCATCGTTTTTATTAAGTCCTTTTAAAAGAACCATGATAATAACGTAGAGCAATAAGCCTTCGATACCTGTGAGTATGAAGTTAACCCACATTGGTAAGATATCTGTTAAGTAGTGGTAACTTATAAAGATGAGTATACCCATGACACCGGCACTGACCACGTTCTTCCATAGAAGCGAAATATCGAGGAAGTAGCCTGTGTATTTTTTGATATAAATCAAGTTGAGTAACGCTGCAAAGCCAATATCAGCAACGGTTGCCCACGCAGCACCACCGATACCAAGCCATGGGATGGCCGTTAGTGTCCAGTTCAGGATGACTTTGATTACTAACGCAATACCCATATTAATTACAGGAATACGCGGTTTGTTAAGACCTTGTAAGATACCTGTTGTTACTTGGTGTACACCGAGGAAGAAGATAGAGAACGCAGTGATTTGTGTAGCTAATTCTGCCTTAGGTGCATTGTAAATCAAGGTAACTGTTGGGGCAGCAAGTACATACAATAGCACTGTAAATGGTACAGTAGCCATAAATGTTAATCTCATGGAGCCAGAGGTACGTTCATAAATACCTTGATGATCGCGTTTTGCAAAGGCATGAGAGATAGCTGGTACAATGCTTGTTGCTAGGGCTGCTGTAATAATGGTAGCCAAGTTGATGAGCGGCACTGCCATACCTGTAAGATAACCGAACAGTTCTGTTACTTCATTCATCGGGAAACCAGCATCTAAGAGTCGACGTGGTACGATGAGTAAATCGAGGTTAGCCGTCAGTGGCAGCATGATACTTGCTAAGGAAATTGGAATAGACAATGTTAAGAGTCGTGACAAAATTTCTTTAGCTGATTCACGAGGACCATCGTAGCTTTCACCAGTACTACTAGCTTTAGGCAATTTATAGTAATAGTACAAGAGCACCAGGAAGGCACCAAAGGCACCGACACCAGCACCTAAGCTAGCACCACCTGCAGCAGCTGGTAGACCATAAGGTAACAAGATTGCCGCAGCACCGAGCATGACGATAACACGTAATAGTTGTTCTACGATTTGGCTGACTGCCGTTGGCGTCATCATTTCATAGCCTTGGATATATCCGCGGAAGCAGGAAATCCACGTTACAAAGAATACTGCCGGAGCGAGCGCGATGATAGAGTAGTAGGCACGGCTTTCAGCAATGAGACCACTAGAGATCAACCAATCTGCACCAAAGTACATGGCGAGGCTGGCGATAAAGCCTGTAATGGTTAACATTGTAAAAGATATATTGAATACTCTCTTAGCACCACCAAAGTCGTGTAAGGCTAATCGTTCTGCTGTCAAAATAGAGATGGCAATCGGCACACCTGCGCTCGAAATTTGTAATAGTAACAAATAGATAGGAAAGGCCATCTGGTAGATACCGATGCCTTCACCACCCAAGATGCGAGATAGAAGAATCCAGTTAATACTACCGATGGCTTTCACTACGAAACCGGCAATGGTTAAGATTAAGGTTCCTTTTAAAAATCCACTAGCCATTGATTATAGTTTGTTGGAAGAACCCAATACATTTTTAATTTTGTGAGCTACCATGCCTTTAATAGCATCACGAGCAGGTCCTAAGTATTTACGAGGGTCAAATTCAGATGGGTTTTGAGCCAAGTATTCACGTACGGATGCAGTCATAGCAAGACGAAGGTCTGTATCGATGTTGATTTTGCAAACTGCCATTTGAGCCGCTTTGCGAAGCATTTCTTCAGGTACGCCTTGTGCACCAGGAATGTTGCCACCAAATTCGTTACATTTTGCTACGAATTCAGGCAATACGGAGGATGCGCCATGTAATACGATTGGGAAGTCAGGCAATAATTCGCCAACTTTTTTTAAACGATCAAAGTCGAGGTAAGGGTCACCTTTGAATTTGTAAGCACCGTGGCTAGTACCAATAGCAATTGCTAAGGAGTCTACGCCTGTAAGATGTACGAATTCAGCAGCTTGTTCTGGATCTGTGAAGCGAGCATCCGCATCAGATACGTTTACATCATCTTCAACGCCAGCCAAACGGCCCAATTCTGCTTCTACTACAACGCCATGAGCGTGAGCATATTCAACAACTTGTTTAGTGATTTTTACGTTTTCATCGAAATCATGGTGAGATGCGTCGATCATAACGGATGTTAAACCACCATCTACGCAGTCTTTACAGATTTCGAAGGAATCGCCGTGATCAAGGTGAAGAGCGATTGGTAAATTGCTGTCTTCAAGAGCTGCTTCTACGAGTTTTACAAGGTAAATATGTTTAGCATATTTACGAGCACCTGCAGATACTTGCAAGATAAGAGGGGATTGTTCCTCTTTGGCTGCATCTACGATACCTTGTACGATTTCCATGTTGTTTACATTGAAAGCGCCAACAGCATAGCCACCTTCATAGGCTTTTTTGAACATTTCTGTAGTAGTAACTAATGGCATGTTGTCCTCCTTGGCCATAGGGCCTGTCATATCATGTTATTAATACTGTGACTGCTAGTCTTTCTAGCGCATATGAGCTAAATGAAATACTAGTGTATTGCAATCATATATCAATTCAAGTTAAGTATATCAAGAAACACTATAAAGGGCCAATATTTTTTGTATAACTTATGCATAAATTTCGTCTAATTTTATGGCCCATGTGGGCTAATTTTTATGTATCGGTATTAATTTACCAGAAATACATTAGCTCAATTGGTGAGTAATGACTCCATATCCGATGGTATAGATGCCTGTAATTCTAGCCATTCATCCGTAATGGGATGGTAAAAGCTAACGCGCGATGCATGGAGTGCTTGACGTTGAATATAGTCTAAATGCCCACCATACAGGTCATCGCCAGCAAGTGGATATCCTAGTTGAGATAGGTGAACCCGAATTTGATGTGTTCGACCTGTATGTAATAAACATTGCACATGGGTAAAATACTGCTCAATCTTATTCTTTACAATGGTATTGCTCTCAATGACAGTTATATCTGTATGAGCAGGTTTACCTTCATTCGTGCAGCAACGCTCGATAATACTACCTGGCTTACGTCCTATAGGCCACTGTACGCTTATGTGATTAGTGGGTAATTGACCTTCTACAATAGCGTCGTAGTTTTTGTGGAAATGAGTATGCTTTTTATCGAAAGCATGTTGTACTACAGAGGTTTTAGCAATGATAACAATTCCAGAGGTGTCTTTATCTAATC
>URPT01000135.1 GCA_900549845.1 uncultured Veillonella sp.
CCATGTTACGAATGGACGTGCATTGCCAATATGAGGATGGTTATATGGTGTAACACCACATACGTACATCTTTGCCTCACCTGGTGTTACAGGATTAAACACCTCTTTTTGGCGCGTCATAGTATTATAAACTGTAATTTCTCTCATCGTTACCGATGCCTCCATGTTCGTAAAATAAAAAAGACCTCTCATCTCATACAGAGACGATGGTCCGCGGTTCCACTCTGTTAGGCACCAATATAGTACCCACTCATCGCATAACGGCGCGTCACCGGACAAACCTACCTATAATCGGAGTGTCAGCTCGTGAATGCATTTCGTCTACCTATCCTTGAACCCTCCCACCATCGATTCTCGCTAAAAAGTTAGTTGTAGAGTACTTCTTTCAGTCTTAGCTATTAGTAATCATCTATATTCAGATATGTAAATATTGTATCAATTATCCTATAGAATGTCAATGAGAACAAGAAAATCCTCATCTCTCAATATATCCAAATAGCCTATGATACATGCGTATTTCGACTATATAATTTGAAAGATGAGGACGAAGTATTACCTATTAAGCATTTTCTAATTTTTCTTGATCATCATGTTTACGGCAAATACCTGCAAAGATAGAGCCTGTAAAGTTATGAATGATGGAGAACACTGCACCTGCTACAGCTGCTTGAGGTGTAAAGTGTTTAAGTGCTAAAGATACGGATAATGCAGAGTTTTGCATTGCCACTTCAATTTGCATAGCACGACGAGAAGAAATATCGATGCTAAGGGCCTTACAAATGAAGTACGTTACTACGTAACCACTCACATTTTGTACCAAGCAAGCTACGAAGATAATGAAGCCAGTTTCAGCAATTTGTTTTTGGTTTACTGCAGTTACAGCAGCCAAGATTAACAATACTGCAATAGCCGCAATTGTAGGACATACATCTTTAACTGGTTCGATTTTGGAACCGATGAAATAATTCAATACGATACCCAAGATGATTGGTACCAATACGATTTTTACGATAGAAATAAACATCGGCATAAATTGAATTTCAATGGAAGATGTAGCACCTGCATAGAGTACAACGAATAAAGGTGTCAAAATTGGAGCCAATAATGTAGAAACAGTCGTTGCAGATACAGATAAAGGAACATTACCATTAGCAAGGAATGTCATAACATTAGAAGCTGTACCACCAGGGCAAGCACCTAATAAGATGAAGCCGATACCAATTTCCGGAGGGAAATTAAAGATAAGGGCCACTAAGAAACCTGCCAATGGCATCCATAAGAATTGGATAACAGATACAAGAATAACCTTCATTGGTTGCTTAAATACATCAAGGAATACTTGCGCTGTTAAGGTTAACCCCATGGCAAACATAACAAATTGAAGCATGTACGCAATGTACGGCGTCATCCAAGAAAATACAGTTGGTAATAAATACGCTAGCACTGCCATCAATAGCACGATCCATGAAAGGTAGCTATTGAATAAGTGGTTAAGAGAACGAATAATACTCATAAAAGCACTCACTTTCATAATAAATAAAAATAAAAGACGCCGACTATTATAGCATTTCTATTGAATAATCTCAATATACATAAAAAAGCTCCCATAACCTCAGCTATGAGAGCTTTTATATTAGCTTCTATTACTATTTTGTTAAAGCGCTAACATTGTCTAAGCGATGTAAGCATTTTTCTTTACCAAGTAATGTAACAATATTATTCAAATCTGGACCATGCATTTGACCTGTTAAAGCCACGCGGATTGGCATGAATACGAATTTCCCCTTCAAAGCAGTTTCTTTCATAACAGCTTTAATCGTTGCTTTTACAACGTCAGGTGTAATTTCATCAAGTTCTACCAATGCATTACGGAATGCTCCTAGAACTGTTGGTGCTGTTTCTTCATTCAATACAGCACGCAATTCCTCTTCATGACCTTCTTCAAGGAAAACTGTTTCCCCCATGAACATGCCTACATGATCTTTAATTTGGCCACCATAGCTAATATGATCACGGAATGTAGAGCATAACAATGTCAACCAATCAATATCCGCTTGATTCAAGCTATCTGGAGCCAAACCAACCTCTTTCAAATGAGGCAAGCAAAGATGGAATAGCTCTTCATCGCTTAGGTTTTTCATGTAGTGGAAGTTGATATGGTTCAATTTATCAATATCGAATACAGCAGGATTTTTAGCTACGCGATCCATGGAGAAGGCTTGAATCAATTCATCTTGTGTGAAGAATTCTTCTTCCCCTTCTGGAGCCCAACCAAGAAGCGCCAAGAAGTTTACAAGTGCTTCTGGCAAATAGCCCAATTGTTTGTATTGTTCAACAGATGTAGCACCATGGCGTTTGGACATTTTTTTGTAATCTTTGCCAAGAATCAAGGAAATGTGACCGAACTTAGGTACTTCCCAGCCTAGTGCTTCATAAATAGCCATTTGACGTGGAGTATTAGATAAATGTTCTTCTGCACGAATAACGTGAGTAATATCCATCATATGGTCATCCATTACTACGGCAAAGTTATATACAGGAATACCATCAGATTTTACGATTACAAAGTCACCTACACCATTGGATTCAAAGGATACATGACCACGTACCATATCATCGAAAGCATATGTTTTATTCAAAGGAACGCGCAAGCGAATGGTTGGTTTACGACCTTCTGCAATATATTTAGCCTTTGTTTCTTCATCTAAATGTTGGCAATGACCATTATATTTAGGTGTTTCGCCACGATCCATTTGTTCTTGACGAACAGCATCTAATTCTTCTGGTGTACAGTAGCACTCATAAGCTTTGCCTTCGTCTAATAAGCGTTGTGTTACTTCTTTATATAAATCGAGACGTTCTGTTTGACGGTAAGTGCCATTGTCGCCACCTACATCAATACCTTCATCCCAGTTCATGCCAAGCCATTGTAAGGAAGCTTTGATATTTTCTTCACTTTCACGGGTAGAACGAGCCAAATCTGTATCTTCAATACGCAATACAAATGTGCCTTTTTCCTTACGTGCTAATAGCCAGTTAAACAAAGCAGAACGAGCACCACCAATATGGAATGGACCCGTAGGGCTTGGAGCAAAACGAACTTTCATGGAACTCATGATTAAACCTCTCCTTCATATACAGAAACGACAGCTTGTGCAGCAATGCCTTCACGGCGCCCAATAGCACCTAGCATTTCGTTTGTTGTCGCTTTAATACTAATACGTTCTAATGGTATTTCTAAAACAGATTGTAAATTCGCCTTCATCGTATCAATGTGCGGCTTCAACTTAGGTGTCTCCGAAATAACCATAATATCTATATTATAGGCTTGTAACCCACGTTCTTTCAATAAGGAATTAACCTTTTCTAGTAAAAGCATGCTAGAAATCCCTTTATACTGGTCATCTTCAGGCGGGAAATAATATCCAATATCTCGTAAACCTGCAGCACCTAGCATGGCATCCATCAATGCATGAATGAGAACATCCGCATCGGAATGACCATCAGGACCGAGTTCAGATTCAATACGAACACCACCAAGAATACAAGGTCGACCTGCTTTTAATTGATGAATATCATAACCAAATCCAACGCGCATACGTGTATCCTCAATTCCTAAATATCGTTTAGCTACTGCAATATCATTCGGTGTTGTTACCTTTATATTACAATAGTCTCCTTCAACTATATGTACAGGTTTTCCTACATACTCTACTAAAGATACATCATCTGTGCCAAGATACTTTGTTTCATAAGCCGCTTGATGAGCCTCTACAAACAAGTCTTTTTGAAAGCCTTGTGGCGTTTGAATTTGATATAACTCACTACGCTGTAATGTTTCCAAAACATTATGATCTGTATCAACCCGTTTAATGGTATCTGTAGCCGGAACACCTACAGTAGCTGCACCATAGAGATTAGCCGCCTCAGCTACATCACTAAACATCTTAGTAGAAGCCAAAGGTCGCGCCCCATCATGAACAAGAACTATATTGGTATCTTCTGATACAGCCTTGAGACCACAGGCTACAGAATCTTGCCGTTCTTTTCCACCCAGTACGATGTGTACGGGAACAGTTAAATCCAACTCTTGAATATGTTTTATCATATACTCTTGTTCACCATCGGCTACAACAAGAATAATCTCATTCAAACCTTCAACCTTTGCTACATTTTGTAGTGTACGCTGAATAATAGAAAATCGTCCTAAAGGTAT
>URPT01000136.1 GCA_900549845.1 uncultured Veillonella sp.
GCTTTGCGTTCTGTTATGCAAAAGGATGATTATTATGTAGGTCATGACCATTTAGAGCCTCATAATGATCCATGTTACTTCTATCAATTCAATGATCATTTGAAAGCTCACAATCTTACATATGTATGTGATGCAGATTTGACATTGTCCATGGTTCGTACCTATGATGAAAGTATAGCAGCTAAACTTGAGCAACTGGCTCCTAATAGCCAAGCGGATCAAGAACAATATTTAGACTTTATGCTTGATACAACATTCCGCAAGTCTATTATTTGCAAAGAACGTGCTGCAAAGAATATTAGCTATGATGTAGCTAATCCTGAAAAGGTGAATACAGTACCTGTACGTACTATCGTAAATAGTTTTGTATTCCAAATACTCTTTGATGAAGAAGCGTTAGAAATGTTTGATAATGAGCTCGTAAAAGATACATTCCAAGCGCTTATTAAAGATGGTGGTACGTTCAATATGATTGAAGCTCTCGCCATTCTAAAAGCCGCTCACGATGCTGCTAATGTCTCTGAAGATGATTTAGAACCAGCGGTGTGCAGCTTATATAAAGCTATTGTTGAACATATGGTACGCGGTGGTATTCGCTTCTACAAAACATTCCCTGATAAACAGGAATATATGGAAGGTCTATCCTATGTACCAGCACGTTTTACAAACTTTGTGAAAGCTATTGCTGACGGTGGTAGCGAATATATTTATGGTGCAAACATGTTCAATGATGCCATTGGTGATATTTCCGAAGAGGATTTATTGTTCATGGAATTGTTGAATAAACCTAAAGCTAAATCTACATTGATCAAGAAGATTAAGGATTCTCTCTTTAGAGCTGATAAGGCCCAAACTGGTAAGCATCAAAATGCTATGGCGGAAGCCTTCTATAATGAATTAACCAAGCGTATGGAGCAATTAGGCTTTATTAGAAGTAAGAAAACTGATGGTCTTTCATAATTTATCGCTAGAATTCTAAGAACATATTTTAGGGTTCATATAGCTTTCAGAATAAACATAAAACCCATTACACTTATAACATTTATATGTATTAAGTAGTAATGGGTTTTTATTTTATATAATTTAATTTAATCTTTTTTAATAATTATTACATTTAGTTATTTAATATTGCTGAATAAGTATAGTAAATCGATAAAATTAATGAGAAATAAATGAACCATATATGAAAAGTATGGTATACTATGTATGGGTATTTTTGTGAACATCATCCTGTGTGTTGTGGATGATATTATATATTGTATTAATTACAATGTTGTTTTTATTGTATTATTTGTAAAAGGAGTCTTTTATGGCATCTAAGAAGGCCGTTCTAGTATATATACTAGAAATCCTGAAAAGTGAAACGGATGCTAATCATACTTTATCTCAAGAAGAGATTCGCAGTATATTAGCCGAGCGGTACGAGGTATCCGTCGATCGGAAGACCTTAGGCCGTCATTTAAATGATTTATATGAATCTGGTGATTTTGGTATTCAATGTGAAGAGTCTGCCGTAGGAGCAGATGGCACGATTCGCCGTACTGATTTCTATATGATTCATACCTTTGAAGATTCAGAATTGAGATTATTAATTGATGGTATTTTGGCTTCTCGCCATATTACCGCATCTCAACGTAAGGATTTGATTAGTCGTGTTGCTAAATTGGGGAGCTCTCATTTCAAGCCTCATGGTATTGATATTGAAAGTGCTACGGGTTACCTTCATAGAAGTCAGGACTTATTCCTTAACATTGATCTCATAGAAGAAGCAATACAAAAGGGGAGAAAAATTTCCTTGGCTTATTGCCAACCTGATGTGGATAAACGTTTACATATTAATCTTGGTCCAGATAATAAGGAGCGGAAGTATGTATTCAATCCATTCCAACTAGTTATGAATCGGGGACATTATTACCTAGTTGGGAACCACGAAAATTATGATGACATGTCTACATTACGTGTCGATCGAATTGCACACATTACGGTGTTGAGCGAACGTAGAAAACCTTTACGGGAGATAAAGGGCTATCATCAGCAACGCACCTTTAATGTGTCACAATATGTAAAAGAACATATTTACATGTTCGGCGGTGAATCCGTTACCGTAAGCTTTAAGGCAAAGCGCTCCATTGTGAATCAGATCTTAGATTGGTTCGATGGGAATGTGGAATTCACTAGCGTTACAGCTGATGACGTTGTATGCCGTGTACGTGTTAATCATGATGCCTTCAAGTATTGGGCCCTTCAATATATGCAAAGTGTGAAAGTACTTTCACCAGCATCCTTGGTAGCAGAAGTAAAAGAAGCTATTAAGGAAGGCCTAGAACAATACTCATAATAAAAGAGCTAGTTGATCGGTGAATCAACTAGCTCTATTTTTATATATGTAATTTTCAAATGTACGATTTCTAATTTATAGAACGTGCATTTTTTCTGCTTCTCGGTAATCCTTAAGGACTGGACGAGGCGGTAATTTGCCCATGATACTCACTACGTAGATTGCGATGGAAGAGAAGATGAAGCCTGGCACGATTTCGTAAAGACCAAGGAATCCAAATTGTTTCCAAATGAGTACTGTTAAACCACCTACGATGATACCAGCAATACAACCATGACGTGTCATACGTTTCCAGAATAAGGAGAACAAGATGGCTGGACCAAAGGCGGCACCAAAGCCTGCCCATGCATAGGCAACCATTGTTAAGATGTAGCTATCAGGATCCATCGCCATATAGATGGCAATCAATGCTACGATAAGTACTACGATACGACTTACGAGTACTAATTCCTTATCACTTGCTTTAGGATGAATGATATTGGCATAGAAGTCGTTAGAAATAGCAGAAGCTGTTACTAATAACTGTGCAGATGCGGTACTCATAATAGCTGCGAGTACTGCAGACCAGATGAGACCTGCTACAAATGGAGTAAAGAGACGTTCTGTCATGATGAGGAATACAGTTTCCGCATCAGTGCCTACTAAAACATCAGGCAACATGTATACGTGACCGATGAGGCCAACTGCAATGGCCGCCATAAGGGATAAGATAACCCAAACCATGGCGATATTTGTAGATTTCTTAAGCTCTTTCGCATCAGAGATAGCCATGAATCTTACGAGGATATGAGGTTGACCAAAGTAGCCAAGACCCCAACCAAGAGAAGAAATTAAGCCGATAGCCCATGTGAACCAATCAGATGGATCACCAAATAGGCTAAGTCCTTGCGGAAACTCATGTTGAATGAGTTGGAATGTTTCAATAGGGCCACCCATAAACATGGCAGCCGTAATTGGTACTGCTAAGATAGCAAAGAACATCAATGCCCCTTGGATACAGTCTGTCCAAGATACAGCGAGGAAGCCACCGAGGAATGTATAGAATACGACGATGCCTGCTGTAATAAAGAGAGACACTGTGTAATCAAGACCAAAGATGGTATTGAACAACTTGCCACCTGCTACAAAGCCTGATGATGTATATATCAAGAAGAAAATCAAGATAAATAAGGCGGAAATGACAGCTACCGAATGGGATTGATCGTGGAAACGATTCTTCAAGTAATCCGGTAAGGTTAAACTGTCGCTAGCTACCTCTGTATGGTTACGCAAGCGTCTAGAAACGAATTTCCAGTTCGCCCATGTACCCAATGTGAGGCCTACGGCAATCCATACACCAGAAATCCCCGTAGTATACGCAAGACCCGGTACACCCATGAGCATCCAACCACTCATATCTGATGCTTCCGCACTAAGTGCTGTAATCCATGGTCCTAGTTGTCGGCCACCGAGGATGTAATCACCAATGCTGTTAGATTTCCTGTAATAGTAGACCCCGATATACATCATGAGTCCTAGGTATAAGGCAAAGGCGATTATAATCATTAAGTTGTCTTGTGTCATGCCTATATAAGACCTCCTTAGGTTTAATTTGTATTCTATAGTATTATAAATAATTCCTATTGTACCATATATTAGCGCTTTAGAGTGTAAAAATTTCGTGATATTACGTAGTTTCTATACAAATTTTGAAGAGTGGTTTTCTAGATATGCATTAGACGTTGGACTAATAAATCGATTATACTAATAAGCCCAATGGCATATGAAATATGTTAAAATATAAGAATGGAAAAACGATATTTCGTGTTTTGTATACGAAATTTCGTCATTGATAGTCGTAATTATGGTCTTGT
>URPT01000137.1 GCA_900549845.1 uncultured Veillonella sp.
CAGAGCTAACAAATCCTAATCTAGCCTTGATTTTAGACCATGCGTATTTACCAAATTCCTTACCAAATACACGCAAAGTGCCCGTTGTAGGAATTTGATAAGCCGGTAGCATGCTGAGTAGCGTTGATTTACCGGCCCCATTAAGCCCTAACAAAGCCCAATGTTCACCTTCCTCTATATGCCAATTTACATTATCTAAAATAGGTCTACCATCACGGCGAAAGCAGACATTTTCATAATGGAGTAATTCACGCCCCACGTTATCAGCTCCTACATTTTTTCTCCGCGGCTCATAGCGGTGATACCTGTTTTGGCAATTTCAAGAATACCATAGGTTTCCATAATTTGAATGAAACCGCGTAATTTTTCTACACTACCAATTACTTCAATAATCATAGAAGTAGGAGAAATATCGAGTACATTGCCACGATATACATCGGCAATTTGTACAATTTGAGAGCGTGTTGCAGCAGTTGCTTTTACCTTGATAAGCATTAACTCACGGCATACCACATCATGATCTTCAAAAACTTTAACTTTTACAACATCAATGAGCTTGTAAATTTGTTTTTGAATTTGGTCTAAGATGCGATCATCTGCCTCAACGGTGAGGGTAATACGAGCATAGCCTGGTGTATTTGTAATACCAGATGTCATCTTTGTAACATTAAAACCGCGACGGTTAAAGAGTGCCAATATACGTGCACCAATGCCTGCTGTATTTTTTGCAATTACTAAGACTTGATGTTCTCTCGCCATTATAGCACCCCTTTCTTGCCCATCATACCACTTACGGTACCGCCAGCTGGAATCATCGGCAACACATTATCTTCTCTTGCTACACGGCAATCCAAGATGATACTTTCATCAGATGTAATGAAAGATTTAAATTCTTTATTGAAATCCTCTACATTATCGATACGAGCGGCTTTCAAATCAAAGGCATCTGCCAGTTTCAAGAAGTCTGGGCTCGTTTCCAAATCTACATAAGAATAACGGCGGTCATTAAAGATTTGTTGCCATTGACGAACCATGCCAAGGTAACCATTATTAATGATAACAATCTTAATTGGTAAATTATATTGGCGAACCATCATAAGTTCTTCGAAGGTCATTTGGAATCCACCATCACCAACAACAAGGATAACTTGTTTATGAGGTGCCCCCACTTGAGCCCCAATTGCAGCTGGTAAGCCATAGCCCATGGTACCTGCGCCACCAGATGTAACAATGGTATGAGGTTTTTTATGAGTTAAGAATTGAGCCGCCCACATTTGGTGTTGACCTACGTCAGTTACGATGATCGCATCCTCTTTAGCAATCTTGTTAAGCTCAGATAATACATATTGCGGATGTAATACACCATCTTTAGATTCAGGAATTACCATAGGATATTCCGCTTGCCATTCACGAATTTGTGCAATCCACGCTTCATGAGTTGTAGGTTCTACAAGCGTATTAAGTTCAGATAAAACTCGCTTCAAGTCACCTACAATTGGTACGTTAATAGTAACGTTTTTATCAATTTCTGCTGGATCGATATCGATATGAATGATTTTAGCTTTTTTACAGAAGAAATCTGGATGACCTGTAATGCGGTCGTGGAAACGAATACCGGCCGCAATAACAAGGTCTGCTTCTTCTGTACTATTATTAGCCGCTACAGAGCCATGCATACCCACCATACCAAGAGCAAGCTCATGGTTACCTGGGAAACCACCAAGGCCAACTAATGTATTTGTTACAGGAATTTGAGCCTTTTCTGCCAATTCCTTTAACTCATTCATAGCGCCAGATTTCAATACACCGGCACCGGCAATGATGAGCGGACGTTTCGCATTTTTAATGAGTGTAGCCGCTTTCTTAATTTGCCCTTGATGACCTTTATAGGTTGGATCATACCCTTCAAGATGGATAGGTACTTCATATAATTTATTGTATTCTGTCATGGATATTTTTTCTGTTTGAACATCCTTAGGAATATCGATAAGAACTGGCCCTGGACGACCTGTACTAGCAATAAAATACGCTTCTTTAATGATGCGAGGTAAATCGCGAATATCTTGAACAAGGTAGTTATGTTTTGTAATCGGCATGGTAATACCTTGGATATCTGCTTCTTGGAAGGAATCCTTACCAATAAACGGACGACCAACCTGACCAGTAATGGCCACCATAGGTACAGAATCCATGTAAGCAGTCATAATACCTGTAACAAGATTAGTTGCACCAGGACCGGATGTAGCGAGGCATACCCCTACTTTTCCAGATACGCGTGCATAACCATCTGCTGCATGGGCTGCACCTTGTTCATGGCGAACAAAATAATGTTTAATTTCAGGGAAGCTATAAATTTCATCATAAATTGGAATTACCGCGCCACCTGGATAACCGAACATGTCGGTTACACCAAGGCGATGCAATGTTTCAAGGACAATGCGTGCCCCATTGATTGTTTCTGCGCTCATAGGAACCCTTTCGACCAGCTATTCAGATAAAATCTCGCTGGAATTTAAACGTTTAATAATGTAACCATTATTTTTGAAAGTATCAATAATATGTTGAATGTGCTCTTCACCATTCGTTTCTACAGTCACTTGTAATTCCACTTCGTGGAAACGGTCAAGATTTTTAAACTGATTATGATCAAGTTTAATAACGTTTGCATCCGCATCTGCAAGCATTTGAGATACCGCAACTAATTGACCTGGTTTATCCGGAAGGTTTACAGAGAAAGTGAAGATACGACCACGCAATACAAGACCTTTATTGATCATAGAGGAAATAGTAAGTACGTCGATATTACCACCACTAACAATGGCTACTGCCTTTTTGCCTTTACAGTCTAATTTTTTTAGACCTGCTAATGGTAAAATACCGGAGTTTTCTGCTACTAATTTATGTTTTTCTACAAGCAACAAAAATGCTTCCATCAATTCATAATCAGAGACAGTAACAATTTCATCTACATATTTCTTAATATATTTTAATGTAGTTTCGCCGATTTGACGTACAGCCGTACCATCTGCGATAGTTGCCACCTCACTAAGTGGTACAGGATGATCTGCTTTTAACGCAGCTATTGCACTTGCTGCACCTTCAGGTTCTACACCAATAATTTTAATGCTAGGATTTTTTAATTTTGCAGCAGCTGCGATACCAGAAACAATACCGCCACCACCAACAGGAACTAGCAATACATCCGCATCAGGCAATTCCTCAAGAACTTCTAATGCAATTGTACCTTGCCCTTCGATAACATCTTCGTCATCAAAAGGATGGACGAACACATATCCGTGCTCTTGTTGTAATTCCATCGCTTTTTGGTAAGCTTCATCATAAATCTCACCATGTAGAACGACTTCGGCACCATATTGTTTTGTAGCATTAACCTTGATAAGAGGTGTATGTTTTGGCATAACGATTGTCGCTTTAATCCCTAGACGTTTTGCAGCAAGCGCTACACCTTGCGCATGGTTACCGGCAGACGCGGCAATAACGCCGCGCGCCTTTTCTTCTTCTGTTAATTTTGCAATTTTATTATAAGCTCCACGGACCTTAAAAGAGCCTGTTATTTGCAAGTTTTCTGGCTTGATATATACATCATTGCCACTTTCATCGGAGAACACATCACTGTGAAGCAGTTTTGTTTTTACAGTAATTGTGCTAAGTCTCTCACGAGCCTCCATAAAATCATACAACTTATGCATGTGTACCATCTCCTATTGATAGTATTAAATTAAAGTCTAATATTAGTCTTCCAATACTTCAATAGCACCTTGTGCTGCAGAGGATACGTGAAGAGCGTATTTTTTAAGATATCCAGTTACATTGGATTTGAATGGTTTCAATGCTGCTTTACGGCGAGCGATTTCATCGTCAGATACAGCTAATTCCAATTTGCCGTTTGGAATATCGATGTTGATGATATCACCATCTTCAACAACAGCGATTGTGCCACCAGCCGCAGCTTCTGGAGATACGTGACCAATGGATGCACCACGTGTAGCACCGGAGAAACGACCGTCAGTCAACAATGCTACGTCTTTATCAAGACCCATACCTGCGATCATGGATGTTGGTGTTAACATTTCGCGCATGCCAGGGCCGCCTTTAGGACCTTCGTAACGGATAACTACCACATCACCTTTTACGATTTT
>URPT01000138.1 GCA_900549845.1 uncultured Veillonella sp.
CAGTCCTCTTGAGAGATAATATTTTGTTTTGCAAGCATCGTTGCATGGGCTTTACTGCCCGCAATATCTTCGGCGTACATTCTAGCGTCAAAAGCGATAGAGGATGTAAAATCCTCTACCGCTTTATCAGTGCCTTTTGTGAAACGCCCGCCCCACAATTTAGCCATTATTTACCTACCTTTTCTTTCATCAATGCATTAATTTTAAGAGGTAAACCGAACAAGTTAATGAAACCAGCCGCATCAGCTTGGTTGTATACATCATCTTCTTCGAATGTTACGAAATCTTCGCTGTACAAGGAGTATGGAGAAGTTGCACCAGCAGAGATAATGTTGCCTTTGTACAATTTAAGTTTTACTTCACCAGTTACAGTTTTTTGAGTTTCATCAACGAATGCTTGCAAAGCGTTCATCAATGGTGCGAACCACATGCCATCGTATACAAGTTCAGCGTATTTGTTAGCAATAAGTTCTTTGTAGTGGTATGTAGCTCTGTCGAGGCAAAGGTATTCAAGTTCTCTGTGAGCATACATGATGATGGATCCACCTGGGTTTTCATAAACGCCACGGGATTTCATGCCTACCAATCTATTTTCAACGATATCTACAACGCCCACGCCATAGTGTGCACCGATTTCGTTGAGTTTTTCTAATAATTGTAATGGAGTACCTTCTTGGCCATCTACTGCTACAGGTACGCCATCTTTGAAGGATACAGTTACATAACCAGCTTCATCTGGAGCTTGTTCAGGAGTATGTGTTACCAAGTACACATCATCTTTAGGAGCATTTGCTGGATTTTCAAGATCGCCGCCTTCATGGGACAAATGCCATACGTTTTGGTCCATAGAATATGGATGGGATTTTGTAGCCACAACTGGAATGTCGTGTTTAGCAGCGTATTCCATGCAGTCTGTTCTAGATTTCAAATCCCATTCTCTCCAAGGAGCGATGATTTTCATATTAGGAGCCAATGCTTTGATAGCAAGTTCGAAACGAACTTGGTCATTACCTTTACCAGTCGCACCGTGAGCGATAGCATCAGCGCCTTCTTTTTTAGCAATATCTACAAGGATTTTACCGATTAAAGGTCTAGCGAAGGATGTACCTAATAAATATTTGCCTTCATAAACTGCACCAGCTTTTACTGTTGGCCATACATAATCTTTTACGAACTCTTCTTTAGCATCAACGATGTACGCTTTAGAAGCACCAGATTTGATTGCTTTTTTCTCAACTGCATCATAATCCTCAGGTTGGCCCAAGTCTACGCACACTGCGATAACTTCAGCTCCATAATTTTCTTTTAACCAAGGAATGATAACAGATGTGTCTAAGCCACCAGAATATGCGAGTACTACTTTATTTGCTTTACCCATGATAACACCTCATAAAAAACTTACTATGTATTTAAACTCATATAATCAATATTATATCAGATAATTGTGAAAGCACCGTGGCATCTAACTCAACGGTCATTCCCTCTTTCTGACAAAAAATAGTATACACCTGTATAATTATAAATGCAAGTATTATTTTTATTCAATTTAATAATATATTTCGTTTCCGAACTAATCAATTATAAAAAAGCTATATCTAGTAATTTAGCACTAGATATAGCTTCACTTCTTACGATTATCCGTCTGTCCTTACTTAATATCAATAGGTGAAAATTGGTAATCCAAAGCAATCTCGTAGTCAGTTGTTTCAATGGGTTCTTTTACCCTTCCCACTACCAAAGACTTAATTTCATTTATTATGGAATGAAGATTACTTTGTTCCTCACAGATAATAGCTTCAATACGAACATCTAAATCATAAGATCTTGTAATTCTATAATTACCTTTAGAGTAGTCTACATTCTCAAATAGTTCTAATATATTCATCTTAGATATCGCTGTATCAAAAGTATTTATACTATTTAAAATATTATGTTTTATCGTTTTATCTACACCAATAATAGTTTGATTACTAATATGCGGAATTTTATCAACGATATATTTTTCTCTTACTTGCACCCTTAAAGATTCATCTGCCATTAGAATATCTCTATCTAATGCTTTATCCCAAAAGCAATATCTTACGGCCATACAATCATGTTCATCATCGTAATAAACTATCCAGTTTTCTATTTTATCAACATCTGCTTGTTCAATATAAAATATTTCACGAGCATAAGAATCAACAGAAAGTACTTCAGACTTATAGTCTAATCCTCCAGGTCCTCTTAAATAATAAGATATAAAATTCTCCAATCTAAGCATAGCAAACTTAATAATAGGTTTTGCACCTATATAAATAGATGAATAGTTACCTTTCTCATACTGCTTCAATTCAACATTATCCAATATTTACACTCCTAATAGTTAAAACGCTCTCTAAATGTGTCTATTATTTAATGTAACAAAAAAATCTCTGTTAGCCAATTATCAATCAACTAACAGAGATGTTACTATAGTTATTTAATTATTCGTCCACAAGGCCCAAGTCTTGTTTGTATGCATAATCTGCTTCGGCTTGTGTAATCATTCCTTGGTCTACCATTTGTTCGAGTACTAGTTTTTGTCGTGCCTTAGCCCCTTTATAGTTCGTATAAGGATCTAAGTAGGATGGTGCATTAGGTAAGGCTGCGAGCATAGCACTTTGACCTAGTGTCAATCGGCTTGGGCTTGTCCCAAAGTATCCATGAGCTGCTTCGTAGATACCGTAGTAATTGTGACCATAATATACGGTATTTAAATACATGGTGAGAATTTCTTCCTTCGTGTAGTAATGTTCCATTTCACTCGCCAAGATTGCTTCTTCTATCTTACGGCTCATAATGCGTTTTGATGAAAGGAACAGATTTTTTACGACTTGTTGTGTTATGGTGCTGCCGCCCTCTACAGTTTCACCAGCGATGGTATTCGTATAAAAGGCGCGAATGATACCAAGTACATCTATAGCACCATGCTTATAATATCGCTTATCCTCTATGGCGATGAGTGCATTCTTTGTATATTCTGGAATGACATCTCCCTTTACCCAATGTTCTTTAGAAACACGTTGGTTCAGTGCCGTCTCTACCTTTTCTTTAAAGGTAAATAATCGTATAATACGATCTGTGCGACTAAGGGTATCTTCACCTTGTTCTATGCGTTTTTCAACAGTTGTATGCGCGTTACTTTCACGATCTGTACCTTGAACCCTATGGTATCCATCATATATAAACACGGCCAGTATCATAACTAGCACAAATACCACTAGGTTCCGAAGGTAGCGAAACACTTTCATTGCTTTCACCTATTTCATAAAGGCCCGTAGTATATACCTATAGACAAATTTAAATTCTATATGCATTACAGTACCTTATATACATATACAAACACATTGTGTATTAAATGTATTGTATCACATCAATTAAGAAGAAGATATATATTACAAGGTCTAAATAGATGTGTATAATATAAAATACATGCCATGCTATTTTAAAAGTATATATTTAAATGTACCTTTGAATACAGATATTCACATACATCCATATACAATATAAATCTATATATGTAGATTTAATGCATATTAGGTATACTTATTAAGTTGTATTACAAACTTTACATGGAGTATAATAATAAGGATGATAAAAAACATGCCCATTGGAGGAGTATTATGAAACAATGTATGGATTCAGAAAATCTACATCGTCGATTGCGTAAAATCCTTGGTCAAGTGCAAGCTATTGATCGAATGATTGAAGAAGACATTCCATGCGAAGATGTGTTGAGCCAAATTAATGCAGCTAAGTCTGCACTACATAAAGTAGGTCAAGTAGTCCTTGAAGGGCATATCAACCACTGCGTACGAGATGGTATCGAACACGGTGACGTAGAAAAAACCATTAGCGACTTTACAAAGGCTGTAGAGCGCTTTGCAAACATGGGAAAATAAAGAAGAGGCTAAACCGCCTCTTCTTTTTTTACGTGAAACTACACGCTAATAGTTTGCAAATGCTCCACATTAAAGCAAAGTAAAAATTTAATCCTCCACCAAGACATAAAACATATACATAAAATATATCAATCAGAACCACCCGTAAAACGGGTGGTTTGCTCACGGGCTATAAGCCCGTAGTA
>URPT01000139.1 GCA_900549845.1 uncultured Veillonella sp.
AAGCCCTAGGACATTCCTTTCCATAATCAATATTCAATTGAATATTTTTAGTAGTAGCAAAGTCGAAATAGTTATCTAAAGTAACCTCCTCTTCTTTATCTCCTGAATTAGCAGGATCATATACATCTTTCTGCAAACAGCTGGAGAAAGCAACAGAAACAACACCAATAACACATACTAATTTAGTAATGTTAATCATTCTTTTGGGCAAGTTAAAATACATCATACTTCTCGTTTATTTTATTTGATGGTGCAAATATAAACATAAACTTGCATATTTTAGTCATATTATAGATATATTTTTCTAAAAAATATGCGAACCAGAACCCCTTATCTAAGAAGTGGTGGTGCGCAGCACCACCATTCCCACCCCCTATAAAGGAATGACCTGTGCATTACTCTATATAATGCGCAGGATCATTTGATAATAGTTTGTACGAGGGATATCTATTAAATTGGTATGATTTTTTAGCTGATAGGTGCGATTGGGTTATGTGCGAAGCCGACTTGGCGCCCCGCATAGCGGGGGGTGGCCACTTGGAGGCTGAGGGCATGACCCAATCGTTACCGACTAGGTAGATATGGTATCAATTTAATAGATATCCTCAAAAGGAGATATAAAATGATTAAAGACGCATTATATGCAGTAACGCATGGTCAAGATTTATCCTACGACCTTGCAAAAGATACAATGAACAAGATTATGAGCGGCGAGGTAGCCGAGGTGCCTATGGCAGGTTTCTTGTGCGCTTTGGCGGCAAAAGGGCCTACTGTAGATGAGGTTACAGCGTTCGCTGAGGTTATGCGTGAGAAAGCAGGTTCTGTACCTCATGAAGGTACTGTTGTGGAAATCGTAGGTACTGGCGGCGACGAAGCGAATACGTTCAACATTTCTACTACATCTGGTTTTATCATTTCTGCAGCAGGTATTCCTGTAGCAAAACATGGTAACCGCAGTGTATCCAGTAAATGTGGCGCTGCTGATTTAATCGAAGCATTAGGCGCTAAATTAGAGCTTAATGGCGAACAAAACGAGGCAGTTCTCAACAAAGCAAATATGTGCTTCATGTTTGCTCCTGTATACCACCAAGCTATGAAATATGCTGGCCCTGTACGTAAAGCCTTAGGCGTTCGTACTGTATTCAACATTCTTGGACCATTGGCGAATCCAGCAGGTGCTACTGTGGAGTTGATGGGTGTTTACGATAAATCTTTGGTAGAACCATTGGCTCGCGTATTGGCTAATCTTGGCGTAAAACGCGGAGCCGTGGTACATGGCTTTGACGGTCTTGATGAGATTACAGCTACCAACAAAACGTATGTATGCGAAATTAATAATGGTACTTTCACAAGCTACGAATTCGATCCAAAGGACTATGGTTTCGAATACGCTGATAAAACTGAGCTTGAAGGTGGCGACGCTACAGTAAATGCTGAGATTACACGTCGCGTTCTCGGTGGTGAGCAAGGTGGTAAACGTACAGCTGTTCTTCTCAATGCTGGCATGGCAATTTACCTTGCAAAAGATGGCATTACATTAGCAGAGGGCATTGAAGAGGCAAAAAACATGATCGACTCTGGCAAGGCTCTTGCTACAATGGAACAGTTTGTGAAAGCAACCCAAGAGGTATAACCATTGATTTTAGATAAGATTGTAGAGGCTACTAAAATTCGAGTGGCCAAAGAAAAAGAGGTGGAAACGCCTGAGACTGTAAAAGCAGCGGCTTTGGCGTTACCATCTGATACAGGATTTCCTTTTGAAGCAGCCCTTCGCCAGCAAGACTTTAACTTCATTTGCGAAGTAAAGAAGGCATCTCCCTCTAAGGGCATCATTGCTGAGCACTTCCCCTATTTAGACATTGCCAAAGAATATGAAGTAGCAGGGGCAGCGGCTATCTCTGTATTGACAGAGCCAGACTTCTTTAAGGGCGACAAAAAATACTTACAAGAAATTGCAAGTACTGTCAAAATCCCTGTACTTCGCAAGGACTTCATCATCGATGAATACCAAATCTACCAAGCAAAGGTATGGGGCGCTAGTGCAATCCTATTAATCTGTGCATGTTTAGATGTGCCTACGTTAACAAAATTCCGTGAGTTAGCCGATTCTCTTGGCTTGTCTTCCTTAGTAGAGGCTCATGACGAAAAAGAAGTGCAAATGGCCATCGATTGTGGTGCCCGTATCATTGGCGTTAACAACCGCAATTTGAAAGATTTCACCGTAGATGTACAAAACAGTGTACGATTACGCCATCTCGTTGAAGACGATGTGATTTTCGTATCTGAAAGTGGCCTTGAAACGCCAGAGGATATTCA
This sequence comes from uncultured Veillonella sp., assembly GCA_900549845.1. Classification (GTDB taxonomy): domain Bacteria; phylum Bacillota; class Negativicutes; order Veillonellales; family Veillonellaceae; genus Veillonella. The sequence goes on from URPT01000139.1 coordinate 2,317, forward strand.
AGTGTTGCGGGATAACAATATCGGCGTAGCTTTGATGGGGGAAACCTTTATGCGTTCCCCTAATAAGGTTGAGAAATTGGCATATCTCTATGGTCCAACCTACTACACACCAAAAATTAAGATGTGTGGTATCTCTAAGGTAGAAATAATTCCTGCTATAGTTGAGGCAAAGCCTGATTATATGGGTCTTGTATTTGCACCGAGCAAACGGCAAGTCACTGTGGAGCAAGCTAAAACATTAGTAGAAGAGCTCCATAAGCAATACGAAAAAGCATGTGGTGAAGTTACAGCACCAATGAATACTGATACAGCACAAGACAGTCAGGACAGTCAGGAATTTGTCCAAGGAAACTCTAATTTTGAGAACATTAAAACAGTAGGTGTATTCGTCAACGAAACGGTAGAAAACCTACTTAAGATTGCTGAGGAAGTTAAACTTGATGTGATTCAACTTCATGGCGATGAAGATGAGACTTTCATCCAATCCTTAAAAGAATGTACTAATGTAGAGGTTTGGAAAGCTGTTCAAGTCCGTAGTGCGACAGATGCAGAAAAATGGATTGATAGCAGTGCGGATATGCTTTTATTTGATACATACCACAAAGACGAACGGGGCGGCACAGGCGAAGTATTCGACTGGTCCTCGTTAGATGAGTTTGAACGACCATTTATGCTCGCAGGCGGTATGGATAGTACCAATGTGGCCCGCGCGATTCGTACGGTTCGCCCTTATGGCATCGATATTAGCAGTGGCATTGAAACAGAAGGCGTGAAAGACGATGAAAAGATTAAAGCTTTCACCAATATTGTAAGAACAATAGCCCTGTCATAACATGGCATATTAGCAAGAATGATAGATAGAAAGGTAAGTTATATGAGTGAACAAAGACATGGTTATTTTGGTTCCTTTGGTGGCCAATTTATGCCAGAAACATTGATGAATGCAGTCATCGAATTGGAAGAGGCATACAACAAGTACAAAGATGATCCTGATTTCATACGCGAACTTGAGGATTTACATAAAAAATATACAGGCCGTCCATCCCTTTTATACTATGCAGAACGTATGACAAAGGACCTTGGGGGCGCTAAAATCTATTTAAAAAGAGAAGATTTAAACAGCAAAAAAATTAGATTAATCGATTTAAAACATCAGCATCATCGTAGCGGGAGCTAGCGGTATTTTTAATCCGTGTAGAGCAAACGACAAATTCAAAAACAGCAGAATCGGTAGAGACTAATCGTCAAAAGCGAAGAGGGAAAGAAAATAAAGCAGTAACTGCTAATATACCTATCAGAAGAAGGTGGACTAAACCTAATGACTGATAGGTGGTATGTTTTGAGAGTGGCATTTTTAGCCAATACTCTTCTAGAAAATAGTATCTTGTAAGCAGTGCGACGTTCTGCGTAAAGAAGCTAGAGGGAAAGCGTTTCAGATTGACTGACTATCAATCACAAGATACTCTTAACTAGAAACCATTTTGGACCAACACGGTTTTGCGTTTGTTGGTATTGAACTGCACCTAGGGAAATGGTGGTTCAATGTTAGTAAATAAAGACTTTAACTTGTAAAAGTCTAAAAATTGTTTTATCTCATTATCAACTCAAGGATTAAGTTTTTAGTGGGATTGCGGAACAAAAGGGTGATAAGCATATTGGGATGATGCTTCAGTGACGGAATTTGACCAGATGTTTGTGAGAGCATCTGTCTATGCTACAATAGCTATTTTTAATGCTTATGT
>URPT01000140.1 GCA_900549845.1 uncultured Veillonella sp.
GAATACAGATATTTACTTTGTCATAATTATTTAAGTTTTTACCGTTATTTAGATCGGACTATCTATATTGATAGAATATTAAACAGTAGACGTGATTATCTTAGAATACTATTAGATGAAGTACATTAGTTCTTAAAAGCACTATCATTAATAGATGGTGCTTTTTTTATGGGCTTTACTTGAAGTCCCTTGATAGCCTCTAGGCTTTCACAAATCCTCGAAGAGTGATACAATATAGATTATATATTCATTTTTAGAAAAGAGGCTATTATGAAACGGATTCAAGATCTTGTGTACACGCATGTGCAGGGTGGCCAGTTTAGATGGGTTACTGTCAGCACATTGATGCTCGCATTGGGCACGATATTGCATTTGGTGAGCCCTAGTGTGGCTGGGGTAACGCCGAACTGGACGATTGCTACGTACTGCGTAGCTATTTTATTGACTCGCCCTAGTTTAAGTCAAACATTAGGGATTGGCCTTGTAGCGGCTTTCATCAATGTTTTGACATCTAAGTCAGCATTCCCTTATGGTAACTTGTTGTCTGAACCAGGTGGTGCATTGACAGCGGCTCTCGTAACACGTGCGATGTTATCTATGAAGTTCCGTAAAATTGGTGGTTTCGATTTAACACCAATCGTATCTGGCTTCTTAGCAACTGTTGTATCTGGTGGTATCTTCGTTACCCTCTTATGGCAAGTGCTTGGTTTGCCTAATAATGTATACATGTACGGCATGTGGCCATTGGTACTTATCGTAGGTGCTTTGAATGGTGCTATTACGCCAATCTTATACATTCCGGCGCAACGTTTATTCTCCAAACGCGGCATGTTGCCAAGTGCGGATCAATTGACGTCTGACCATAGTCATATGACGATCTTGCCTGAGCGCCAAGCTAAAATCTCTATTGAGCACGTAAATTACTACCATCCAAAGGCGACTACACCATCTCTTGAAAACATCAATCTCGACGTACATGATGGGGACTTCCTCGTTGTGACTGGTCCTGCTGGTTGTGGTAAAAGTACCCTTTGCATGGCTATGGTAGGGGCTGTACCTAAATTCTACGGCGGCCGTCTTGAAGGCATGGTCTTTGTAGATGGTAAAGCGACTACGCAAATGGAAATTCCAGAGCTTGCGAACCACATCGGTGTTGTTCTGGCTGATTACGATACTCAACTCGTAACGATGACAGTTCGTGAAGAAGTTGCTTTTGCTATGGAAAACCGCGGTTATGACCGTGAAACTATTAAAGCTCGTTCTGAAGAGGTGTTTAAGCAAGTTGGCCTTGTAGGCTTAGAAGATCGCAAGATTACAAGCTTGTCTGGTGGTCAACGTCAACGTTTGGCAATCGCTTCTGTATTGGCTACGAACCCAACAGTTCTTGTGCTTGATGAACCAACAAGCTCCCTCGATCCAGATGGGACTGCAGAATTATATCGCCTCGTAGGTGATTTAAACCAAAAACACGGTATTACTGTTGTTGTTATCGACCATGATTTGCACGCTGTATTGCCATATGCGAACCGCATGGCTCTCATGGTGGATGGCTCCGTTGCATGTGATGCGGATGTACCAACGACGCTTCGTTACATGTACGAACACAATATTCACGTAGATGCATTGCCATCTGTATTCACAACGTACATGGAACTTGAACAAGCGGGCTTCCACAGTGATGAACCATGGCTCAGTATCGAGTCTGCTATCAAGGGCTTGCACCAAATTGAAATGGCTCATGCGATTCAAACCGAGGTGCATGGTAAAAGCAACTCTCTAGCTAATCAAAGAAATACAGTAGATAATCTTGCTGATCAATCTAATACAGTAGAAAATAGACAACCAATTCAACGCGTTGATGATGTACAAGGAAAGGACGGTGGCGCTCATGCTTAAGGTTGAAAATATCCGCTTTGGCTATGTGCCATCCGTAGACATCTTCCGTGATGTGACTTTCACCATCGAAGGCGGCGAATATATCGCCATCGGTGGTCGTAATGGTTGTGGTAAAACGACTATCACTCGTTTGCTCGTTGGCCTTGAAAAGGCTAGTGAAGGCCGTATGTACTATAACGGCACAGACATTACGTCTATGCCGCCATCTAAACGCGGTCAATTTATTGGTTATGTATTCCAACAACCGGATCGCCAAATGTTTAGACCTACAGTAGCTACAGAGGTTGCCTTCGGCCCTGAATCATTAGGTCGTAGTAAATCCGAAGTGAAACGCATCGTTGATGAAGTGTTGGAACGTACAGGTATTGCTCACTTGCGTGAAGCTTACCCTCCAACATTGCGCCGCGGCGAAAAGCAACGCGTTGCTATTGCTTCTGCATTAGCGATGCAATCTAAAATCCTCATCCTCGACGAACCAACAAGTGGTCAAGATGGTAAGGAAACTAAAGAGTTGTTAGCGTTATTGCGCCAACTCAATCAAGAAGGCATTACGATCCTTCTCATTACACATGATATGGAAATCATGGCTAGCGAATGTAGCCGTGCGCTTATCATGGGTAACCAAACAGTTGCCTTTGATGGCAGTCCAGAAGAATTGTTCAAGAAATCTACAGATGAACTGCAAGACCTAGGCCTTACAAAACCGCCAAGTGTGGAACTTTCACTAGCGGTGCCATCCCTAGGCTATTGCAAATCTATGGATGAATTGAAATCTAAGTTAGTGGCTCAGTTGAGCGGGAAATAGGAGGGACATATGGAACGTTTAGTACCGTTAACAAAAATCTTGATGACCCTCGCTGTATCCGTGTGGGCTATTCTATTGCGCGACTGGCAATCTCTATTGGCCTTGGTCGTTGTAGAACTTGTCGTGTTATTTGTTGCAGGTTTATTGATTAAACAACGTAAGACCGTTGTGGCGTTGACTAGCTTTGCCATATTTCTTGGCGTTGTTCAATTCCTCGGCAGCGGCGATGTAACATCTGCTATCGTATCTGGCTTGCGTATGCTCGCCATGACACTTGTATTCATCTGCTTGTTGGCAACTACAAAATTACAAGACCTTACAGCAGCGCTCGTAACACAATGCAAAATTCCTTATGAATATGCATTTATGTTCACTGCTGCACTTCGCTTCGTGCCTGACTTCATCGCTGAAAGCCATGCTGTACAAGAGGCGCAAGCTTGCCGTGGTTTATCTTTAGAAGGTAACTTCATTAAACGCATCAAATCCTATGCATCTGTTATCCAACCATTGCTTTTAAAATCCTTGGGCCGCTCCGAAACAATGGCGCTATCCCTAGAACTACGAGGCTTTGGTGGTCCTACACATAGCTTTGCTGCATCTGTAGGATTGAAAACTATGGACTACGCTGTGATTGGTGCATTGATTGCTATTACAGTACTACTATTCGTAATTGTGTAATAGATAAACTAGACAGATTCATAGAGTTAATTGTGTTATAATTAACTTGAAGAGTATGGGGTGCCTCAATTGGTACACCTGAAAAGACACCTAGAAAGGGCGAAATTTCTTGGTGTCTTTTGATTATCTTTTAAAAATCTGTTTATGGTATACTATTGATAGGTAGTAAAGCGTACAAAATATTGCCTACAATATAACAAAAGGACGAGTTGCAGCTCGTCCTTTTTCTTGCGTGTTAGCGTTATTTTTATATATTATGTTATATAGATATAATATAGAAATAATTTTAATTTCGGATACCGGATTTTGGATACCAACTGTTTTGAGGGATACTTATGAGTGAATTAGTAATACGATCAATTACAAAGGATGATATCGCAGCTTGTTTAGATATTTATAATTTCGAAGTTGTGAACGGTGTAGCAACACTTGATCTTGAGCCGCGTACATTGCCAGAGTGGCAGGCGTGGTATGAGGCTCATCAAACTTCTGAGCACTGCATTTTTGTAGGTCTTATAGATGATGTAGTTGTAGGCTATGCATCGCTTTCACCATATAGAACAAAGGATGCTTTCAAAAGTACCGTGGAATTATCTATTTATATCCACGAAGAGTATAGAGGTAAGGGCGTAGCATCTAAATTGATGGCTCATATTTT
>URPT01000141.1 GCA_900549845.1 uncultured Veillonella sp.
CCAATTCCTCCTGTAGTTTCTTCAATCCCTCTTTTGTTACATAAGACACTTTGTTGCTCATAACCGTTTATTTAACATTTATTTTATACATAAAAAAAATAAATGACACTTATCCTCCAATAAGTGCCTTTATTAAAAAGAATTCCTGTTGATACTAGGAATCCTCACCTCCGATTACAAAGATATGACCTTTTTTCGGAATAAAAAATTTTGTCATATCTGTTTTCTCTAATTCCAACAATCGTACCTTTTTATCAATTCCGCCTGCATATCCTGTCAGGCTACCATTTGCACCGACCACACGGTGACATGGAATGATAATAGAAATAGGATTATGACCTACTGCACCGCCTACAGCTTGAGCCGAGAATTTCTCTTTCCCCTGTTTTTCAGCAATCTGCTTACCTATTTCACCATAAGTTATGGTCTTACCATAAGGGATAGTTTGTAATATAGACCATACAGACTTACGGAACTCTGTCCCTTCTAACTGGATAGGAGGTGTAATAAAAGGCTTCTTACCATTAAAGTATTGGTCTAGCCACATAATAGTTACTTCAAATGGACCTGTTAGTTGCTCAATATACTCCGCATCATCATAACTTGGTGCATGAGCCTCATCAATAAAAAATAAATCTGTTAAGTATGATAATGTACCAAGCATAACCATAGTTCCTAAAGGGCTTTCATAGGTGTATTTATAATTCATAGTACATTAACTCCTTCTTAAGATAACAAATCATTCATAACCTTTTGTATGTCATTATTAAATGATACAGTATTTTTATGAATTTCAAAAGGAGTATATTATTTATCCCAATAATTTGTTGTAGATGTCATAATCTATATCTTTAAATACATTAAATACCACTTGTATTTTACTATTAGTTTCTTTTAAATAAGTACGCACCGTATCGATAGCAATTTGGGCCGCCAATTCATTAGGAAATCTAAACTCACCTGTAGAAATACAGCAAAATGCAATGGACTTCAAACTATAAGCATTAGCTAACTCCAAGCAAGATCTATAGCACGATGACAATTGTTCTTTTTCTAACTCTGTAACAGTATCATAAATAATAGGTCCCACTGTATGGATAACATGACTGGCTGGTAAATTATAGGCATAAGTCTTACGAGCCACGCCTGTTTTCTCAGGCATATCCATATATTCTATCATCCGTGCACACTCCATACGCAGCTCAATACCAGCAAAAGTATGAATGGCATTATCGATACACTTATGATTAGGCGCAAAACAACCAAGTAATTGATTATTGGCAGCATTAACAATAGCATCTACAGATAATCGAGTAATGTCTCCTTGCCACAAATAAATCTGAGGCTCCCTCTCCTCCATATCCTTAATCCTTACAATACCTTTTTCTAGAGTCAATGTATTTAAATATTCATCTTGTACTTTCATCCATTCAATAGGCATTGCACCAGCAGCACGAATATTACATAAAGCCCTAAAAAGTGTAAACTGTTCTGCTTCATCATTAGGAATTTCAATATGTTCGTCTTTATATTTCTCTGTATATTCTTCTACTAATCCTTTTACAAGATAAGATAAACGTTCTTGCTGTGTCATATGTAACTCCTTATAGTCTATCAAGACTTTTACTTATTATATAACCAAAAAACTGCTAGCACATACATATGCATATGCTAGCAGTAACTTTACTGTAATTATATTTGTAGTCGTAATTATATTATATCCAATACTAAGGTCTTACAAAAGCTTGACCACCATGGTTTACGAGGATATCCCCATCTAATACTTTAGTAGTAACCCCTTGTAGACTACCTTGGATTTGGCTCATCATAAATCGATAACCAGGACTATTCAAATGTTTTGTTAAGGCTTCTTGGTCACTATAAATTTGGATCACATACCAATGATTCTTTGCGTTTCTTTCACGAAGCACATAACCTGCCTTATAACCCGCATCGTCTCGAACAGCACGTTCTATATCTAGTTGATATTGACGTTGTACTGTATCGATATCATTGCTATCAACATTAAACTCTGTCAATGTCACCACAGCTTTACCGTCATTTACAATAGATAAAGCATCTTTTTTCTCAAACAATAGCACAGACTGTACATCATACATTTTGCGATTTGTTAATTTAGAACCTACTTCATTAACAAAAGCTTGATACTGATCAGATTTACGATGCGTTTCAATAGCCGCTAAATCTTTATAGATTTCTACCACATAAGACTCAGATGGATTCCCTTTCACATGAGCTACGTTCATAGATAATGTGTTAGGCTCTTTCTCCATAGAAGCAGTTAAGTTAGCTACGCCCGTACTATTATATGCACCTTGTAATTCCGCAGGTACTTGGAAGCGATACATACCTACATTAGGTGCTGTATCTAAACCTTCATCACGTTCCATAACAAGAGCCGCAAAGGATGTGCTTACGCCTAATACTGCAATAGCAGATGTGACAAGAATACGTTTTAATAATTTTCTATTCATACATGCTCCGATTCGACTAAATTACAATGTAATATATTCTACTATTGTACCATGTTCTTCAATTAATTTAACTAAGTCTTTTCCTTGTAGCCATACAGTAGCGTCATTTTGATTTGGATGGATACCGATTAGATTATCTTTATAATCCGCATCAATATAGTAATGTACCTTACGCTCTTCATCGTGGAGCAAGCAGAATGGAGATACGTGACCTGGTTTAATCTTTAATATATCCCATAGCTCTTCTTCAGAACCAAAAGAAATCTTTTTCAGATTATGGTCCTTCCGAAACTGTTTTAGATCTACACGCTTAGAACCGCGTACAGTAATCAGATAGTAGTGTTCCCGCTTGTGGTCTCGAATGAATAAATTTTTCGCATCCCACTCAGGATATGGCAGCTCTACATCAGGCTTGTCATCCATACTAAATAGCGGTGCGTGGTCCGTAACTTCAAAATCGATATGATGGTCACGTAAACAATCATATACGCCTTGTTTATCTAACATGTAATACCTCTAATATATAGTTTACGCTTGGTGAAAGTAATATTTATAGTCATATTACTATTATATGACCTAATTAACCCACCAAGTCTATTCTCGAACTTTATAGGTACCATCAAATACAAATAATTCAGGATGTTCATGTACGAATGTGTCTTCATAGATTCCATCATATTCATATACTACATCATCTTTTTTATCGAGGAAATCGAACAACTCCTCTTCATTTTCCCAGTCTTTCAAAATGGTCCATCGTTCTTCCCTATCAAATGGAATGGACCCACCAAAATAATCAATTACAGATTGTAAATTATCTGCTAATGGAGCCATCTTGAAGAGGCGTAAGCCAGCAAGAGCATCCTCCCATACAATGCCTGTAGAGTTATAGAAGAACTGATGATGTCCACCATTATTAACCTCTGCGAAGTACCAGGATATAGCATTGAGATAGCGTTGCTCTACAGTAAAAGGTTTTGCAGATTCTAAATAATCATCATATGAGCCATATATATTGATAGTCCAGTACATGGGCTCATTAATGGTCCACATATCGTCTGTAGCTTGTATCTCTTCAACAGTGATAGTACGATGACGAGGTACACCTTCTCTTTTCTTCTTTTTAGCTGCTACATACTTATTATAGGCAGCACATAAATCAGGATAATCAGCTTCACATTTTTCAAAGTCCATTTGCATATAGCACATATCCATGACTTCAAAACAATACGATTTTATATCATCTAGTTCCGATTCCGTAGCTAACCGTACACCCCGATCTACTAACCTTAGCATCTGCTGCATAGTATCCGATGTGTATGCTTCATTATTATCTAAAACAATAGCTCCATACGCATAGGCACAGCGATAATACCACACCGCATCACGATGCGCTTCATCAATAGACTCGAATACCTTAATTGCCTCTTTTTCATTACCATTATTGTTATAAGCTCTACCAAGCTCACCCAATAAAGGTATAGATAAATTTTCTA
>URPT01000142.1 GCA_900549845.1 uncultured Veillonella sp.
ATTTTTGAATAGCAAGAGCCATTCTTCTTCTTTGCCATCTACATCAACGGGAATGATGATGGTACATGCATTGATTTCTTCCGATTCATCAAGATTAGTAAGACCGCCTGCATGACGCAATTCTTTGACGGCTAGTGTTGCCATGTCCATAAGGGAGCGAGCCTTTTTCTTTGTTGTATATAGCTCAGCGCGGCCTTCCATGTATTCTTCAAGGGCTTCTTTTACAGCACCTGTGAAACGACTATCCTCAATGGTAATATCCGTTAATTCCGTCATAAATGTAGTGTGACGGCAGTGGTCGGACCAATAGGTATCGAAGAGGCGAATTTCTGTAATGGTAGGATTGCGGTGTTCTACCTCTGCATATTGTTGCTTGATTAATTTGAGGTCTGCCAATGTCATAGCGAGACCATAGCTATCGATGAGAGTTTCTAAATCAGCATCGCTCATGTCTGTAAAACCGTCGATTGTTGCCACTGGTTTAGGATCTTCTAATTCAAGGGCCAATGTAGTTGGTAATTCAAGACTCGCTTCGCGGGAATCTACTGGGTTAATATAGTATGCTTTGATGGCCTCTTCTTGTTCTTTGGTGAAAGTACCTTCAATAGCATATACGCGGGCACAGCGAACGATGTGGCCAGATGTAAGGGTGAGCATGGAAATACATTGTTCAGCACTGTCAGCACGTTGATCGTATTGACCTGGCACATATTCAACAGCAAAAACGAAACCTTGTACAGCTGGGATTTCTTCTAATACTGTATCTACAGGAGGCTCGGAGAAGATAAGGTTTTTTGCAGCCTCTAAATCTTTTGCATCTACATGTTCGATATCATAACGCTCGTAGATGGTTACCCCTGTAGCAGGCATAGATAATTCCTGTTGTAAGGTTTGTAACATGCGTTGTGCTTCTTGGTTGAAAGATTCTCGTTTTGTTACGAATAATCGTTGTATAGCCATTGTAGCCTCCTGTAATGTATATAATTCCCTGTGGGATATTGACAAATTAAGTATAGTCGGTCTAGACTTATAAGTAAAGATAATCTTACTTATGAAAAGATTAGAAATACTAATAAATATGAAAGGTTCATGAAGGTCATAAGACCTAACTTTCATGAAGATTTCTACATATTCATTATATATTGAGAGTTCATACTTATAATATAGTAAATGATATGTATATTTAAAAGTAAGACACTATTATTAGTATATAACAGAGGTGAATAAAATGGCAGTATCTGCAGATTTATATAGAACCTTTTTAGGGGTAGGCTTATATTTATCCTTTTCCCGTGCCGCCAAAGAGTTAGGCGTTTCTCAATCCGCCATCAGCCAAAGTATTAAGCAATTAGAAGGCGAACTTAATATGCCTCTTTTTGTGCGAACTACAAAATCTGTAGGGTTCACGCCAGAAGGCAAAGAATTATTTGATACAGTAGCTAAAGCCTTTTCCATTCTTGATAATGGTGTAACTCAATTGCAAGAACGTGTTAGCCAAGCTTATGAAAGCTTAAATCTGGCTGCTACAGATACATTGTGTCGCCATTTCTTATTGCCTTATTTCCATAAATGGCAATTGCAAGAAAGTGAAATCGGACTACATATCATTAACCGCCCATCCCCTGATTGTGTAGAGTTAGTACTCAACAAAGAAGCGCAGTTAGCGGTGGTAAATGATTATGAAGGCTTGCGTGATAATCCTCAACTAGAGGTAACTACATTGGCTACCATTCAAGATGTATTTGTTGGTGGTCCTGATTATAAAGGGGCAGGCTTCTTTGATCAAGGCCGTTTACTTAATGAGCCTATTTTGCTCTTGCATAAAGGCTCTGCGAGTCGTACATTCTTCGATGAAGTAACTCATGGTGCATGCCGTAAACCTCGCTTCGAATTAGGTAGTGTCGATGTGTTACTCGATCTTGTAGAAATTAATATGGGCATTTCCATGTTGCCTAATCATGTAGTGCAACAAAAGATGCAAGAAGGTACAGTGGTACGTATAGATACAGATATTCCGGTGCCAACGCGTGACATTGTACTTGTCCGTTCTCGTTTGGTACCTCAATCTGAAGGGGCTGCACGCTTCACTTCATTGCTCGTTAATCGTGAAAGCACTCGCGATAAGGTCTTATAATAATGAGACACACTTTATGAGAATTTTCAGAAAGTGTGTCTTTTTATATTTTAGAGCAGTGTTATCTGTGCTATATTATATTGTTATAAACCTACTGAATTTTATAATTTAGTGTGGAAAGTTTTTAAGCCTTAAATAGAGTTGTTTTTATAGCTGTATTGTTAAGTCTTTTACTTGATATAGGTTGACCCTAAGGGGTTATTTACGTTAAAATTTAAAGATAGTTATGCTGCGGAGGTAAGAGCACATGGAATTATTAAAACAACGCATTCGTAAAGAGGGGATCGTCCTCAATAATCGCGTGCTAAAAGTCGATGGTTTCTTGAATCATCAAATCGATCCACAATTGTTTAAAGCAATCGGTAAAGAAATCGCCGATCGTTACCGTGATGCAGGTGTACAACGTATTGTTACTATTGAAGCATCTGGCATTGCATTGGCGTTGATGGCTGCTCTTGAACTTGATGTGCCATTAGTATTTGCGCGTAAGAAAAAATCCATTCTTATGGTAGATGATGTATATCATAGTGTTGTGTACTCTTATACAAAAGAGGAAAACTACGATATTACTATTTCTAAAAAATTCTTGCCAGCCGGTGAAAAAGTGTTGATCATCGATGACTTCTTGGCATCTGGTGAGGCTGCTATGGGCCTTGCTAAATTGGTAGAAGACGCTGGTGATGAAGTGGTTGGTATGGCGATCGCTATCGAAAAATCCTTCCAACCTGGTCGTGAACGCCTTGAAAATGCAGGGTATCGTGTTGAGTCTTTAGTTCGCATTAAAGAATTCAAAGATAATGGTTGTGTGTTTATCGAAGACTAATTAGTCTGATTATTGTTAGAGGGAATTATGAATAAAAAAGCAGAAAAATTCGACTTACTCGTTGCTGATCTTAAATAAAGGCGGTAACTCTTGGTTTACAAAGGAAGAAATGACAGATGACCTTCATACAGTCGTTTACCACGGCCGTTTGGATGTTCATGAGCATAGCTTGCCTGTATTCATCGTTGTGGATGATTCTGCATTCTCCTATGCACGTATTGCTATCACAACAACATCTATTGATGAAAAAGTGATTCCTGCTGTGTTGAAAGAACTTAACACATTGAATCAAGATTATAAAGTATCTAAATACTATGTAAGCAATGAAGACAATAACATCTATATGGATGTGTCTGTTCCTGGTTTGACTGAGCAATTTGATCCTACAGTAGTAGTTAATTTATTGCTTGAAGTCGTTCAACCACATTTAGATGCTGTACATAAAGGCATTCTTAAAGTAGCTGGTTTAGCTAAATAGAGGTTGTTATGAATCCTAAAGCATTATTATTTGATAAGTTTTTAAAAGACGAAGAAATCATATCCTTTGAACGTAAGGATTTTGAAGATGAGGACGGTACTGTTGTATATCGTTCTTACATTAAATCACCGTTGTGGGATATGCCGTTATTTGTCATTCTTGATAACAGTATTTACAGTGTTATTCGTTTAGTGTTAGGCCCTGAAAAGGTAACCGCACAAAATATGAATGCCTTGAATGCGCTAATCAACCGTGACAATGCGACATACAAAAACTATAAACTATATATTGATGAACAAGATTCCAGTCTATATTTAGACTGTGTATACATGTGTGGTGACGATGCATTTGAACCGGCATTAATGTATGCATTGATGTCTTCTATCGTAGACTATGTCCCTGAAGCTGTAGGCGAGTTAAAAGCTGCTTTTGAAAGTAGCACACACTAATTAATAACAAGGCTATGTCACAACAAACAGTTGATAAATAGCCATTTTTATAGGGGAGTATCA
>URPT01000143.1 GCA_900549845.1 uncultured Veillonella sp.
ATAAATCCAATTTTTCTTCACTAGGATGTTCATGAATACGATATACCGATGTACGTTGAGTATCCTTTAAATGCGTAGCTACCGTCTCATTAGCAATGAGCATACATTCTTCGATAAGTCGTTCCGCCATGGTACGATCTCGTTTTACGATGCGCAACGGTGTACCATCATGATCAAGTAATACCTTGTACTCAGGAAAATCAAAGTCCAATGCACCTCTACGACGACGCATTGCATTAAGAATTTTAGAGATTTCTGCTAAATCGCGAAGCATAGGCATAAAGTCTTGTAAATCGTCAGGAATAATATTTTCTTCCAACGCCTTATACACTTCTTTATAGCTACAACGACGGCCTACATGGATAATAGATGGTCGAATACGATAATGTACAACCTTACCAGTATGATCAATTTCCATCATACACGTCATGGCATAACGGTCTTCATGAGCATTTAAACTACAAATGCCATTGGATAAAACCTCTGGTAACATCGGTACTACTCTATCAACTAAATATACAGATGTACCACGTTTGTAAGCCTCATTATCAATAGGTTGCCCAGATGTTACATAATGACTAACATCTGCAATATGTACACCTAATTCATAATTACCATTTGGCAATTTACGACCACTCACAGCATCATCTAAATCCTTTGCGTCTTCCCCATCGATAGTAACCATTTGTACATCACGAAGGTCCCAACGATCAGGATCCTCATGAATCACAGTATCAATTTTTTTGCTAGCTTTAATGACATCGTCTGGGAAATTAAATGGAATCTTATGATTCGCCATGATGCAGTTAATATCGAGGCCTACATCACCTTTATAGCCAAGAATTTCAGTAATAATACCTTCTGGCTTTTTATCACCTTCCGGCCATTTTGTAATTTTGACTAGTACCTTTGCGCCACTACGTGCATCTAATGTATATTTTAAATCTACAAAGATATCGGTCCCTATACGCTCATCATCAGGGATAACAAAGCCAAAATGTTGTTGTCGGTCATAGGTACCTACAATCGTTTTATTAGCTCGTTCAATAACATCAACGATGACGCCTTCTCGTTTATGCTTTGTATAGTTAGAAGGTACGACGCGAACTCGAACCTTATCATTGTGCATAGCAGTCCCTTTATTTTGTTCTGCTACATATATATCTTCATCATCAGGCATGATCACAAAGCCATACGACTTACGATAGCCCTTATAAATACCTTCATATTCTTCATGTTGTTGTTCTGCATATTGATATACATCAGGTCGAGAAGATGTTAGCACCCCTTCTCGAGCAAGCATTTTGGCTGAACGAATAAACATCTCAAGATCCTTACCACCTCGAATGTGATTATCCATAGCAGCATCTTCAATATGATATGCATGTGGTTGTATAGATTTATAAAAGTCTAATACTTTCTTCTTCAAATCTTCACCTCCTTATTCTGAAAAAAGAAAAAGCCTGCAAAGCAGGCTTTCATCATTAGAATTGATTAATCATTGCCCCTAACACTAAGCTCAACACAGCAAAGATAATCCCCAATATAATCGTACATTTAGATAAGAAAGCGTCTAAACCGCGTTGCTTACCACCAAAAGAAGAGTCTGCCGCACCAGAAACAGCACCACCCATGCCTGCGTTTTTGCTATTCTGTGCAACAACTACTACGATTAATAAGATAGATACAATAACTTCTACAATCATTAAGAAATTTGTCACGACTGTCATCCTTCCTGTGTGGCTCTTGGAGAATCCAAAACCCGATGTTCTAAATACTTCTCTAATTTACGTTTAACCCTTTGTAACGCATTGTCTATAGATTTGACACTGCGATCTGTGACCTCAGCCATTTCTTGGTAAGAACGTCCGTCTAGATATCCTTCCAAGACCTCCCACTCGAGTTCACTTAAAATATGACCAATATTACGCTCAATATCATCCAATTCCTCTTGGCTGATAATAAGATCCTCAGGATTGGTAACCTTTGCTGAGGATAGCATCTCGATCAACGTACGCTCTGATTCCTCTGTATATACCGGTTTATTTAACGATACATAGGAATTTAAAGGCGCATGTTTTTGTCTTGTTGCCGACTTAATAGCCGTAATAATTTGTCTAGTTATACAAAGCTCTGCAAAAGCTCTAAAGGACGCTAGCTTATCATGTTTAAAATCTCGCGTAGCCTTATAGAGGCCAATCATTCCTTCTTGAATGATATCCTCACGATCAGCGCCTACTAAAAAGTAAGAGCGTGCCTTTGCACGAACAAAGTTTTTATATTTATTAACAATATAATCGATTGCAAACTCATTTTGCTCTTCTTGAGCTATGACCACAACTTGCTCATCAGTCATTTCTTTGAAATTGTAATCGGACTTGCGTGTATGAATGCTGTTCATATGCTCCTCCTTACAATTGAGCAGAAAAACCAATATATTCATTATACTGGAAGTATATGTGATTTTCAACTATCAATGGCCACGGCGTAACTTCTCTAGCTTTTCAGCTACTTCAGGAGATAATAAACCTCCTACTTCATTACGTCGCAAGCTAAATTGATCTCGTCTATGTTCATGAGCGTATTGTAGTCGTTCCTCTTCCTTAGCCATGCGAATCATATTTTGTAATTCTCGAGCTGGAATCCGTAAACCACCAGATCCGAGAATTTGATTTTGTTCAGCTCCATCAGAGGTTACAACATATACATTGGTATATTTGCCTTTCCGCAAAAATACCTCTCGTTCAATAAAGGAATCCGCCGTCTCTCCATCCTCAGTATAGACTTCAAGAAATCCGCTCGTAATAGCCTCTACAGAACCGCCAGACTTTGTATATTTACCATCAAACACAAGGATAACTTCGTATCCCTTGAATTTTCCGTAGTTTAACAATCTATCTCTAAGCTCCATACGGGCATGTTCTAATGACTCATGAGCCAATTTCTTTAGATGAGTCCAGGCGAATATCACATTATATCCATCTACAATTAAGATATCTTTTAACATAATTATTTCGCTTGTCGTTGACGAACCGCTTCATACATAAGAACGGCGGCTGCAACAGATGCATTCAAAGAATTTAAATTCCCATACATAGGGATGGTAACGAGGAAATCACAAGCCTCTTTCACAACGCGGCTAATGCCCTTACCTTCATTACCGATAACGATAACTGTAGGAATTGTCATATCCGCCTCGTATAAGGTACGATCACCTTCCATATGAGCGCCCATAACCCAAAAACCTTGTTTTTGAAGTTGTTTAATAGTTTGAGCTACATTCCCAACCTGTACAAGTGGAATTTGTTCAATAGCACCTGCCGATGTTTTAGCTACGGTAGCATTAATAGGAGCATTGTGACGCTTAGGAATGAGTACGGCCGTAGCCCCTACACATTCCGCAGTACGGATAATTGCGCCCATGTTATGTGGATCCTCAACACCATCTGTTAGGATAAGCAAAGGGACATCATGATTCGTCTCTTGTAGTACTTCACCGAGTTCCTTAAATTGAACAGCAGAAACAAGAGCAATAACACCTTGGTGTGGTACCTCTAAATCATATTTATTCATTTGTTTGATAGGTGTTGGACGCACTTCAATGCCTTGAGATTTAGCAAGGCCAACAATATCAGCTAGACCTGTTTTAACCTTATCTTCACTGACCATAATGCGCTGGATGGAACGACCACTTTTAAGGGCCTCTTTAACCGCATTGCGACCTACAATATAATTATCCATACTACATACCTCGTAGAGTTATTGAAAAGGCTTCCTTCATAACATCTTGTAAGCGCTCATCTTGACGCGTTTCATAAAGAAATCCAAGTACGGCTTCAAAGGCTGTACTACTACGATACTCTTGAACAGAACTACTTTTTGGCACATTTACATTACTATTT
>URPT01000144.1 GCA_900549845.1 uncultured Veillonella sp.
TAGCGGGTGGTTTAATGATTCGCGACTACGTCGCGAACCAGTCTAAAGACAATAACAAAAAAGGACTCTACATTCGTAGAGTCCTTTGTATTACCACATTATATTAGTCGTGGTTAGTTGTTAAGAATTCGCTCAATGCAGCGAGTGCATCGTCTTCGTCAGCACCGTCAGCTGTCAATGTAACAGATGTACCTTTTGTAGCGCCCAAAGTCAATACAGTCAAAATGGATTTAGCATCAGCTGTTTTGCCGTTAGCAGCGATTGTCAATTTGGAAGCATATTTAGCAGCCAATTGTGTGAAAGCTGTAGCAGGACGAGCATGTAAACCAGATTCGTTAGTAATTTCTACTGTTAATTCTTTCATGATAACCTCTTTCTATCTCGATAGGCTGTGCCTATCCCATACGTTCTAATAGATATATTGTATCAATTTCAAGCGTTTCAATTCAAGTGTATTGAAAGTTATTTGCTATACAACAGAATTATAGTAAGCCTTTTTCAGCTAGTACAGATTTAGCATATTCTGTAATTTCTTCTGCTGTATCCATGGAAAGCGCTTTATTAGCCACCTCTTCACATTCTGCTTTAGAAACGGAACGCAAGATCTTCTTAATAAGTGGTATAGAAGACGCTGTCATGGAGAATTCATCAAGGCCAAGGCCTAATAGAATCATGGTAGCTACAGGATCACTAGCAAGTTCACCACACATACCTGTAAATTTACCTTGTTCATGGCTCGCATCGATAACATGTTTTATAAGACGTAATACGCCTGGATGCAATGGTTGATATAGAGCGCCAATAGATTCGTTCATACGGTCTACTGCCAATGTATATTGACACAAATCATTAGTACCAATACTGAAGAAGTCTACGTATTTAGCCAAAATTGGAGAAATCACAGCCGCCGCTGGTACTTCGATCATAATACCAACCTTAATATCCTTATTGAATTCTTTGCCTTCAGCTGTAAGTTCTGCCTTACATTCTTCAAGCATAGCATTCGCTTGTTTCACTTCTTCTACGGAAGCAATCATAGGATACATGATGTGAATATCGCCAAAGGCACTAGCACGCAATAACGCACGCAATTGTACTTTGAAGATATCTGGACGGTTCAAGGAAATACGAATGGCACGGTAACCAAGGAATGGATTCATTTCCGTTGGCAAATCAAGGCATTTCAACTCCTTGTCACCACCGATATCCATGGTACGAATGATAACAGGCTGTCCCTGCATATCTTCTGCAACCTTTTTATATTCTTCGAACTGTACATCTTCTGCTGGCAATTCATCGTTTTCCATGTACAAGAATTCTGTACGGTATAAGCCGATACCTTGTGCGCCCATTGTAAGAGCATGTTTAGCATCTTTAGACTTACCGATATTGCCAAATAATTCTACATGATGACCATCTGTAGTCTTAGCTTCAAGATTGGCAGATTCGCGTAGGCGTTTTAATTCCTCTTGGTAAGCAGTAGCTTGATTTGTATATTCAGCCCAATCCGCATCAGATGGATTTGTTTCGACAATACCATCTGTACCAAGTACAACGGCTTTCTCGCCATCAACAAAGCCTTCAATATCACCAACGCCCATAACGGCAGGAATTTCCAATGTACGTGCCATGATAGCCGCATGAGATGTAGGGCCACCAGCAGCTGTTACAATGCCTTTTACAACATTTTTATCTAGAGATGCCGTATCGGATGGCGCCAAATCATGAGCCACCAATATAACCTCCCCAGAAATATGGGATAAGCCACGAGGGTTCATACCTAACATATTGCGCATCAAACGATCACCGATATCTTTGATATCTGCACCCCGTTCGCGCATGTATGGATCTTCCATACCGAGGAAGATATTGGCAAAGGTTTCAATGGTTTGAGCTGTAGCCGCTACAACGTTAGTATGGCTAGACTCAACGAGGCATTTAATACCATCAGATAAAGATGGGTCTTGAGCAATTTGCATATGTGCTTCAAAAATAGCCGCCTCTTCAGGGCCCATTTCTTTCAAAGCCTTTTGACGGATTGTATCCAATTGCTTTAAGGTAGATGCCATAGCAGCAGCAAACTTACCAATTTCCGCTTCTACCTGATCCTCTGCTACAGTGTAATCAGGAATGACAATTTCCTCTTGAATATATCTATATACATTGCCTACTGCAACGCCACGAGATCCAGAAATCCCTTGAATTCGCATGTGTGTTCCTCTTTCTATTACGATAAACTACATTACTCTTTATTTTATCATTTCTACGGTAAACAATAAAGTAATAGAGCCCTATATATCCGCCTTTCAGGTTGTCCCACGTGGGTTAATTTTTACCTCATGTTCATATTTCTCAACCGTCTTAATACGTACTATAACAAGTACTTTAAAAGGAGGTCATTTTTTGCTTGTTTTTACTTTAATTTTATAAAGTTACACCCCATAATTGAAAGCCATTTATGATATAATAATATAGAATATATAATAATATACATATGAGACTTTCACGGGCTTCATGGTGAAAGTCTTACTTATTGATAGGAGACTTTATGAAATTAACAAAAATGCATGGTCTTGGCAATGATTTTATCCTCTTTGCCGACCCTCAAGGTGCTAACAAGGACTATACTGATTTAGCCATTCGCCTTTGCGACCGCCGTACAGGCATTGGTGCTGATGGTTTAGTCATTGTTGTACCATCTGACACATGTGATGTGCGCATGCGCATCATCAACTCCGATGGCAGTGAAGCTGAAATGTGCGGCAATGGTATTCGATGCTTTGCCAAATACGCTTACGAACACGGAGAAATTACAAAAGAAACTTTCACCATCGAAACATTAGCAGGTGTTATGAAGCCAACCTTAACCATCGAAAATGGTGTGGTTACACTAGTAACAGTAGACATGGGCAAGCCATTCTTTAACAGTAAAGATGTACCTATGAATGTAGACATGGATAAGGTCATCGACGTAGACATTGATGTAAATGGCGAAACTGTAACAGTGAGCTCTGTATTGCTCGGTGTACCGCATACAGAGGTTTACGTAGAAGATATTACAAACGCCCCTGTTACGACACAAGGTCCAATCCTTGAAAAACACGATGCATTCCCATCCAATACAAATGTTAACTACATTGAAGTAGTAAACGACAAACACATCAAGGTTCGCACATGGGAACGCGGTGCTGGCGCTACACTAGCATGTGGTACAGGCTCTTGTGCCTCTGCCGTTATGTCCTTCGAAAAAGGCTTAACAGGTCGCGAAGTAGACGTAGAACTTTACTTAGGAACATTGCATATTTCATACTTGGAGGATGGCACGGTGCTCATGACAGGCCCTGCTGAGGAAGTCTTCGAAACAGAACTTCCTATCGATTAAGATGAAGTGGTTACAACTCATATTAAATGCGTTTCTAAAGTATCAACAAGGCCGTTCACTGATGCCGAAAAATACAGAGCCCCTCTTAGGCTTACTCCTATCCATACTCGTCATCATCATCGCCGTAGCCAATAGCATTGCCATCGGTTACGCCTTGATTGTAGTATGGTGCATTATGGCTTATGTGTTCTACCGCAAAGGGTACCAACCAAAGGAACTACTAAACCTATCATGGACAGGTGCTAAAACATCTATTGTGGTGATGCAAATATTCCTGCTCATCGGTTGGCTCATCGCCATGTGGCAAGCAGCAGGCGTTATTCCTATGATTATCGCCACAGGTATCGATTTAATTGATCCATCCATCTTTATCGTCTGTGCCTTTTTAATAACAGCTATAGTGAGTATGTTGTTAGGTACTGCACTAGGCACTGTAG
>URPT01000145.1 GCA_900549845.1 uncultured Veillonella sp.
GAGGCAAAGGTAGGGGACTGGTTGTTAGTCCATGCGGGTTTTGCTGTACAAATTGTTGATGAAGAAGAGGCACAAAAGACATTAGAGGCCTTTAGGGAGCTAGAAGAACTTGAAGAAGCTTACTTTGCAGGAAAAGCAGAACAGTGCTGATGCGTTGTTGAAACGTATCAATGCTCTTCATGAGCCAGGGGAAACCGTAAGGCTTATGGAGGTTTGTGGTACACATACTGTATCGATTTTCCGTGAAGGTCTTCGTCAATTATTGCCAAGTGGCATTGAACTTGTAAGTGGACCAGGATGTCCTGTATGTGTAACAGATCAAACGTATATGGATAAGGCGTTAGCCTATGCTGAACGGGATGATGTTATTATTGCTACCTTTGGGGATATGTTAAAGGTTCCTGGTAGCTATAGTAGTCTTAGTGAGGCTCAAACAAAGGGCACCCATATTCATGTCATTTATACGCCTTTAGAGGTGGTAGAACTTAGTAAAAAATATCCAGATAAGAAAATAGTATTTCTGGCTATAGGATTTGAAACGACTATTGCCGTAATTTGTGCAACAGTAAAAGCAGTTCACGCAGCAGGCCTGAAAAATGTTTTCTTCCTTGTATCTCATAAATTAGTGCCCCCTGCATTACGAGCTTTACTGGATAAACAAGAAGGGCATATTGATGGTTTTATTTTGCCGGGCCATGTGAGTGTTATTATCGGAGAAGAACCATATCAATTTTTACCTGAAGAATATCACATACCGTCATGTATTGCTGGCTTTGATGGACTTGAAATTTTATCTGCTATAGCAAATATTTTAGAGCAACGTAAAACGGGTAATTTTGTTGTGGGTAATACCTATCATTCTGTAGTTATGCAGCAAGGGAATCCGGTAGCGCAAGCGATGATCAAAGAAGTATATGATGTATGTGATGATGCGTGGCGTGGTATCGGTGTTATTCCAAACTCTGGCTTAAGATTAAAGGATGAATATGCAGCCTATGATGTGGAACGGGCGTTACCTATCCAGCTTGAAAAGCCTTCTCTTGATCCGAAGGGATGCCAATGTGGTCGTGTATTGCAAGGTCTTATTAAGCCTAGTGAATGTCCATTATTTGGTAAAAGCTGTACTGCTGACCACCCTGTTGGTGCTTGCATGGTCTCTGTAGAAGGTAGTTGTGCAGCATGGTATAAATACGGTTATTCCAGTGGTGGATCGACGTGGGAGGATTAATATGGAACGAGTTCGCTTAGTCCATGGGAATGGCGGTCGATTTAGTCATGAATTGACCGAGCGTTTTATTTTGAAATACTTTACAAATGATTTATTGGCTCCTTTACATGATGGTGCTCAATTTCCTGTTACAGCAGGACGTATGGCGTTCTCTACAGATTCCTATGTAGTACAACCAACGTTTTTCCCTGGCGGTAATATTGGTAAATTAGCTGTCTGTGGTACTGTGAATGATTTAGCCATGAATGGTGCTATTCCACAATATTTGAGTTGTGGACTCATCTTAGAAGAAGGATTAGCTTTTGATGAGTTAGATGAAATTCTTCATACCATGTCAGACATGGCTAAAGCTGCAAATGTACAAATTGTTACAGGAGACACTAAGGTTGTTAAAAAGGGCGAGGTAGATAAAATCTACATAAATACTGCAGGAATTGGTATGATTCCAACAGGAATAGATATTGGTCCACATCGTGTGAAGCCTGGTATGGATATCATCTTATCTGGTGCAATAGGGGATCATTCTATTGCTGTTATGGGACAACGATTTGGATTAGATCTATCTGATTCTTTACGAACTGACTGCGCTCCTTTAAATAATATGGTTCATGCTGTACTTGATAAAGTAGGTCCTCAAGTAGCTCTATTGCGAGATCCTACACGAGGTGGTTTAGGTACTGTGTTAAAAGAAATTGCAGATCAAAGCCAAGTGGGGATTAAGGTAGAAGAAGCGGCTATACCAATTCACGCCGAAGTACAATCTGTTTGTGATATTTTAGGGTATGATCCGTTATATTTAGCAAATGAAGGAAAGGTTGTACTCGTGGTAGATCCATCCGTTACAGATGAAGTTCTATCTATTCTTCACAGCTTCGAAGAAGGTAAAGAAGCGGTACTAATTGGCAAAACATTAGATAAGAATATTGGTAAGGTTGGTTTGCAAACTGCTATTGGTGGTGTTCGCTTAATCGATTTGTTAGGTGAAGATCAAGTTCCTCGTATCTGCTAATTATATAATTGAGTTTCTCTAAGTCTTAAAGATATGTAAAGGTAAGAACTATTTTGTGCCTATAGAGTATGAGTTAGACTTGATATTGACACTAATTCTTTATGATGGTAGCATTAAATTAAGTTGTGTAAAATTCATTGATTGTTCATCGGACTTTTATACAATGCTAGTATCTTTATGTGTAAGTTCTTATACTTTCACTAGAATCTATGTATAGAATTTGTTAAAATATAAGTATCTATAGGAGGCTTATTATGAAAAAGAAGATTATTACAGCTGTTCTAGGGATTTGTTTAACTACAACTGCATTTGGCGGTATCTTGACTACTCAAGCTGGTGGCCTTAGCAGTATTCTTGGCGGTGCAGCTAAAATTGGTGGTATCGGTATTGTTATCAACAAATTCGGTCCACAAATTGACTCTTTCTTGAATAAATTATTGAAACAAAATAACTTAAGCACAGAATATACAACTAAAGTTGTACCTATCATCAGTATCGGTACAAAAGGTTATATCGGTGCTGCTCAAGTTACTGGTCCTGCATCTAGCATTGAACAAGTTAAAGCTGTTGCCCAAGTAGAAGGTAGCTTTAACGGCATGGTTCGTGTTAAAGGTTTAGTACCTGTTGATAGCACAAACCCAGTTGGTGCATCTCGTGTTCAAGGCGTAGGTGTATCTGCGATTATCGATTTGAAAATTTAATGGCCACTGAGCATATAAAATAGTAGACTCAGGGAATAAGCACGGTCTTAGGCCCGTGCTTATTCTGTTGTATAACAGTTATACATTAGATACGTTGTGGAGGAATTTATGAAGAAGCAAGTACTTACACTTTTAATGGCATCCTTGATTTCAGGCACTGCATTTGCTGCTCCTGGCACAGTTACAGAGAAAACAAATGTTTTGGAAACTACTGTATATGGCGCAGTACAAGATGGTGCTGTAGTGGACCGCATTAATCAACTTGACGAAACCGTGTATGGTACTGGTTTCAATGGCAATTCTGCGACATTGAGTAAACGTGTCGATTCCCTCTATAACTCCGTAGAAGGTAGTGGCACAAACATTTCTTTGCGCGAAGAAATGGACGCACTTGAATATACATATCAAAATAGCATTAACGCAGGTTCTCTTGTAGATCGCGTAGAAAAGATGGAACGTAGCGTTAATGGTCGTATTGGTAGCGGCTCTTTACAAAAACGTATCATTTCTTTGAAAACAAAAGTATATGGTAGCAATGTAACGCTTACTAACCAAGTTGGTACATTAGCTGGCAACCAAGTCTTCAAAGTTACCTTGAATGACGCTGTTTCTTCTAAAACTAGCCATGAAGGCGACACTGTTGCTTTCACAGTAGCTGAAAATGTAATGGATGGCAATGTGTTATTGGTACCTGCAGGTACAGTAGGATCTGGTACAATTACATCCTTGAAAAAGGCTCGTTCCTTTGGTCGTAATGGTGTATTAGACATCACATTTGACACAA
>URPT01000146.1 GCA_900549845.1 uncultured Veillonella sp.
GAGTAATGCGCAGGTCATTTCTTTATAAGAGGTGGGAGGCTATAACGGCGTAGCCGTTCTTTTCCCTTGTGATGATTCGCATATTTCTTTAGAAAATATAGCTACTGTTCGGTATATGTATTGTAGAGGGGCTATTTATTAGGTAATACCAAGGTTGAGTTGGCAGGAAATAAGGTCTTAAGGAACGACTTGGCGGCCCCACGTAGTGGGGTGGTGGCCACTCGGAGTTCCGAGAGACCTTATTTCCGCTCTATCATTCTAAGACTTATAAATAGCCCCTCGAGTACAGAACAGTGGTTATTTTTCTAAGAAATTGCGAATCATTTGTTCCCCGTTCGGTGTCATGATGGATTCCGGATGGAATTGCACTCCGTAGATTGGGTAGTCTTTGTGTTCTACGCTCATTACTTCGCCATCGTCGGTAATGGATGTGACGATGAGTTCGCTTGGCATGGTTTCGTCAATAATCGCCAAGGAGTGGTAGCGTGCTACTTCAAATTGTTCAGGTACGCCTTTTAGGATTTTGGATGGGTGTACTTGTTTGGCTACGCTTTGTTTGCCGTGCATAACTTGTTTTGCGTAGGAAACGGTGCCACCGAATACTTCGCCGATGGCTTGGTGACCAAGGCATACGCCAAGGATTGGGAATTCGCCTTTGCATTCGCGCAATAGGTCTTCGTATACGCCCGCATCAGCTGGTCTGCCAGGTCCTGGTGAAAGTATCACATAGTCTGGTTTCAAAGCGCGGATTTCTTCAACTGTTAATTCATCGCTGCGGATGACTTTAATATCTGGATCGATAGAGCCTACTAATTGGTATAAATTAAAGGAAAAGCTATCGTAATTATCTATAAGGAGTACCATTATTCTACCTCCTGTGCATCTGTAATTGCGGAAATCATGGATTGGCCTTTAATCAAAGTTTCGTTGTATTCGCTTGCAGGAACACTATCGCGAACAATACCAGCGCCAGCTCGAACGTAAACCTTGCCACCTTTATTCATGGCCATGCGGATACCGATACATACGTCCATGTTACCGGAGAAATCGATGTAACCTACAGCGCCGCCGTATACACCGCGCGGGCTTTTTTCAAGTTCATGTAAAATCTCGATAGCACGAATTTTAGGAGCTCCGGACAAAGTACCTGCTGGCAATGTAGCACCGATAGCATCGAGGGCATCTTTACCATCTTGAATGTCGCCGCTTACAGTAGATGTAATGTGGATTACGTGAGAGAAACGTTGCAACATATGTAATGCTTCAACTTTTACAGAACCGAATTTAGCAATTTTACCTAAATCGTTACGACCAAGGTCAACGAGCATGTTATGTTCAGCCAACTCTTTTTCGTCGTTGATGAGTTTTTCCTCTATGGCAAGGTCCTCTGCTTCGGTTTTACCGCGGCGCATAGTACCTGCAATTGGGAAGGTGTACATTTTACCATCCGTCAATTTTACCAATGTTTCTGGAGAAGCACCTGTAAGCTCTACATCGCCACCAGATAGGTAGAACATATATGGAGATGGGTTCAACGTACGCAATACGCGGTATGCATTTAACAAGCTACCATCGAACTCAGCTTCACGGCGGTTAGATACAACACATTGGAAGATATCCCCTTCCTTAATATAATGCTGTGTCTTTTTAACAACTGCTTCAAACTCATCCTTTGTAAACTCAGAGGTAAACTCTGTTTTAAGAATACCTTTTGGAACATCTGCCTCTTTGCCATTTACTACGAGATCAGCTAGTGCTTTTAACTCGAGCTCAGCCTTGTTATAATTGCGTTCCAAATCGTTTGTACTGATGTTAGCAATCAAGTAGATTTTGTTTTTATAATGGTCAAATGCGATTACTTTATCAAAAAGCATAAGGTCTACATCGTTTACCATAGCAGAGTCATCATCTGGTGTTGGGAAGTCCAATGATGGCTCGATATAGCGGATATATTCACAAGCGAAGTACCCTACAAAGCCACCTGTAAAGGTTGGTAATTCTTCTAAGCGAGGGCTTCTGTATTGGCTTAAAATATTGCGAATCTCTGCAGCTGGGTCAGAACACTCAAAGGTACGTGTTGTACCGTCTTTGATAGTCATTGTATGGTTTTTGCAGAAGAGCTCAATCTTAGGATCATAGCCCAAGAAGGAGTAACGGCCCCAATGATTACTATTATCCGCACTTTCAAGCAAATACGTATGACTGCTCACTTGTTTTAATGCTTTCAACACACTAATCGGTGTGCGTACGTCGGATAAAATTTCCATATATACAGGCACGATATCGTAGCCCGGTGCGATAGCTTTCACACGGTCAAGACTAGGAAAAATCATGAGAACCTCCATCTGGCGTTGGCCAATAAAAAACTCGCCCATGACAATATAACGTCAAGGACGAGTCTATAGTTCTATTCTTATACAATTATTAGAAAATACTTGTATTATGCTATAAATCGCGGTACCACCTTGTTTGAATGCAGTGCATTCCCCTTTCGCAGGATACTAACATATCCCTCACGACTAACGCTCGTGTGACGTCGCACCATACTAGGAATGAAAGTTCATTCTTTTCCATGCGCCCTCGGTGGTCCATTTAATAAGCTGCGTACTACGGGTTCTCAGCTAATCCCGCTCTCTGTGAGTGCATTTCCTATTTTTATCTCCACCTCATCGGTTTCTTTTAGGCGAGTATAAAATTATAATCTGATTATAATGTTTCTATAGAATGAAAGTCAAGGAGAATCTTAACTTTCACCTTATCCTTACATTCGTTCATCACCTAATATCCATATATAATCCAATTACTGATTTCCCTAGTCCCCCCCAAATTCAGAATATTTATATTGTTTTCCTCTAAATACTAATAGTATACTGAAACTACATATGTTATCAGGTTTTACTGATTATTATGCGAAGGAGAGAGAATGAGTTTTTATTTTACTGATCAAATACAGCAGTCTTTCAATAAAATATTCCACCAGTGTGATAAAGATATCGCTTGGGCGGGCAAGGCTGAGCTTGAGACCCTTGTGAAATTAGACGAGGAAGGCCAAACGATTCCTGGTATTGGCGATGTATACGCTATTTTGGCGCGCGTTTATTCTGGCCCTCAGTTCACGTGGATTGAAGCAGGCTTTCCTGAGGATGACACAAAGGCGTATAGTTATTTACATACGGCTATTCGCAAAGGCAGTGCCATCGCCATTTTACAGGCTATGCGTACCTCAGGAGCCCTTACACCAACCATTGAAAAAGAGTTGCCTATGACGAAGGACGAAGCATTCCAGCGCGTCTATGAGGGCGCCCAAAAGGGTTGTTCCTACTGTGCCTACGCCATTGCCAATGTATTCCAATGGGAGGATTACCGCCTCTTGCCTTCTGCACAAAAGATAGTTAATGAAGGTGAGCCATCTGGTGTTGTCCATTTCTTGAAATCTTTATTTATACAACAAGATCAACGTAAATTAGCAAATAAGGTAACCGCTATTGCGCAGCAATGGTTGCATAAATCCGCAGCATCAGGCCTTGTTATTGCGTACCGGAACCTGCGCGTTACCTATGTAGAGCAAAATAATAGGGCAATGGAAGAACAAGTCATTTTTGAAGGGGCCGAAGCAGGTTTGCCACTCATGATGTA
>URPT01000147.1 GCA_900549845.1 uncultured Veillonella sp.
ACCTGCGACCCCCTGGTCCCAAGCCAGGTGCGCTACCAAACTGCGCTATGCCCCGTCATTAATTACTTGCTAATTATAGCAAACCTGGTAGTTGATGTCAACCACTACTCTTGCTGAGTTTTTTACTCTTTTGAGTATCGCTCTGCAACGAAAATTATTATATCATCGATACAAAATAGTGACAAGTACTTTTTTACAACTTCATTAATTTTTTAAATTTTATTAGTTTATATGAAAAAACATGCACCTCTTTCGAGGTGCATGTCATTATAGTTTATATTATCTTACCTGGTTCTCAAAGATTAAAGTAAGACTATTAGCTATTTAGATTAACCTTCGTAGCTACCGTCTTCAACTACTTTAGGGTTTTTAGCGATACCTTGTTTTACAGCAACTTCAGCAACTGCTTTTGCAACAGCTGGAGCTACACGAGGATCGAATACGGATGGCATAATGTTTTCTTCGTTCAATTCGCTATCTGGAATCAAATGAGCCAATGCTTCAGCAGCAGCCAATTTCATTTCATCAGTGATTTTAGATGCACGAACATCGATAGCACCGCGGAAGATACCAGGGAATACTGCTACGTTGTTGATTTGGTTAGGAGCATCGGAACGACCAGTACCAGCGATACGAACGCCAGCTGCTTTCATATCAGCATATGTTGCTTCTGGGTTAGGGTTAGCCATTGCGAATACGATTGCATCGTCAGCCAAGTTTTCCAAAATTTCTTTTGTAAATACGCCTGCTGCAGATACGCCAAGAAGAATGTCAGCGCCTTTAGCGTTTTCAGCCAAGTTGCCATGTTTTTCTTCAAGTTTAAGCAAGTCGATCAATTCAGATTGCAAGGAATCAAGACGTTTGTAGTCTTTGTGCAATACGCCAGAGGATACTAACAATGTAATATCACGAGCGCCTGCAAGGTATAACAAACGAGCGATGTTTGCACCAGCAGCACCAGCACCGTTTACAATAATTTTAGCTGTTGCTAAGTCTTTTTTAACTAGGCGAAGAGCACCTTTTACACCAGCTAAACAAGCGATAGCTGTACCGTGTTGGTCATCATGGAATACAGGGATTTCCAATTCTTCTTTCAAACGGTTTTCGATTTCATAGCATTTAGGAGAAGAAATATCTTCCAAGTTAATGCCAGCAAAGTTCTTTTGCAATAATTTTACAGTGTTGATCAAAGTATCAGCATCTTTTGTATCTACAACCAATGGAATGCAGTCTACATCGCCGAATTTTTTGAACAATAAGGATTTACCTTCCATTACAGGCAATGCTGCTGCAGCGCCGATATCACCAAGACCAAGTACACGAGTACCGTCGGATACAACGGCAACCATGTTGGAACGGCAAGTTAATTCGAAGGATTCTGCTTCATTATCTTTAATACGCAAGCATGGTTCTGCTACACCTGGTGTGTAAGCTACAGATAAATCATGAGCGTCTTTTAATTCATATTTAGTTCCTACAGTAAGGAAACCTTTTAATTCACGTTTTTTTTGTACAGCTAATTCACGTACGTCCATAATAATTCTCCTTTGTGGATAAACTCGGACTCTTTTGAGTCGGTAATTAATACCTTTAACTAATTGTATTATACAAAATGATATATAACAATTCAAGTTTTTTCGATATAGTTTTCCGAATATTTTAGAATTAAATTCTATTAATTTATACTAGTAATAAAAATGATAACTAAACAAAAAGTAGATAAGCCATATAGGGCTTATCTACTTTGGTATTGTGTACGCATTATATGATAAGACATATAGCATACTGAATATACATTTTTATTTATGCTTTTACAGATGGCAAGTTACGGCCATAGAAAATTTCCATCATTTCTTGCTTTAATTGATGTTTAATTTGTTTGATTTCTCGTTCGCTCAATTCAGCTTCAGTAATGCCAAATAGGTAGTTATCTAGATCAAACTCTTTCAACATCATTTTTGTATGGAAAATATTTTCTTGGTACACGTTTACGTCAATCATGTTGTACATGTTGCGAGTTTTTGCATTGATGTAATTTTGGATAGAGTTGATGCGATGGTCGATATAGATTTTCTTACCAGATACGTCGCGTGTAAAGCCACGTACATGGTAGTCCAATGTAAGGATATCGGAGTCAAAGCTTTGAATCAAATAGTTAAGTGCTTTAAGTGGAGAGATTTGACCACATGTGGACACTTCAATATCTGCACGGAATGTACTAATCCCTTTGTGTGGATGGCTTTCAGGATAGGTATGTACAGTAAGGTGAGATTTATCAAGATGCATTACGACATCTTCTTTTTCAATTTCCTCTTCAGAAATCAAAATCGTTACAGACGCACCTTGTGGATCATAGTCTTGTTTCGCTACGTTAAGGATGTTAGCACCGATAATGCGACTTACTTCCGTTAAAATAGCTGTTAAACGATCTGCATTGTATACTTCATCAATGTACTGAATGTATTGTTTTTTCTCTTCTTCTGTACGAGTATAACAAATATCATAAATATTAAAACTCAATGTCTTTGTGAGATTATTAAAACCATATAATTTCATTTTAGGCTTTGCTTTAACTGGTGTATCCATGATATGTCATAACCCTTTCCATGCATAGACTTACTATTTTTTGAAAGCTTTTCAAACTGTATCAAAATAAGCTTTCACCATATAACTAAACAATTTCTTGTTTATACACAAACTCTACATCAAACTGTCCATTATCGTAGGTAACGATGGCAAAGGTACCACCAGAGCGGTCACGAGCCAACGAAATACTGCCAGGATTCACGAATACTGCATCACGAACACGAACCTCACCATGATGATGGCTATGGCCAGATACGATAAGGCGCGCACCCATATCAGTTCCTAACTCAATCAGTTTTTGTATACGATTATAATATGATACCTCATGACCATGAGTCATGTAAATATAGGTATCCTCTAGCGGAATCAACTGTTCTCGCGGCTCAAGAGGTTGTACACGGTCATTATTACCACGCACGGCATATACAGGAATATCCGTATGCTCCTGCATGTAACGAGCATCATCACCAAAGTCTCCGGCGTGAAGCCACATATCAATGTCTTGATCTGCGGTAGCCTCCAAGACGAGGTCAATATCCTCTAGATACCCATGAGTATCACTTAAAATACCAATTCGTTTCATTTTATAAATTCTCTAATACTATTATATTACATATTTATATGAACTATACCATATAGTTCGAAAATATCAAAGCTTGTTAATTAATTCGCGTAGTGCACGGCCACGATGACTAATCGTTTCCTTCTCTTCTATACTAAGCTCTGCCATCGTCTTTTCAAATTCAGGTACATAGAAGTATGGATCATAGCCAAAACCATTGACCCCGGCAATATGATCATGAATTTCACCTTCAAATGTTTCTTGAATCAAGATAGGTTCTTGATCTGGAATACATAAAGCTAGAGCACACACAAAGCGGCATGTTCTTTCTTTACCTTCAATTGCATCAATGATTGCTTGATTGATAATTGGATAAGGGGTATCTTTTCCTAAAAAGCGAGCAGAATAGATTCCTGGAAGCTTTCCAAAAGCATCGATTTCAATGCCACTATCATCCGCTAAAACAATTTTATGTAAAT